>CAZHFS010000186.1:0-6066 GCA_964531885.1 uncultured Propionivibrio sp. | reverse complement strand
CAGCTACGGCTTCCTGGCCTTGGCTCTAATCATCCTCGCCCAGATGGCCATCAGCGGCTGGACCCTGCAACGCTTGTATCGCGAAATGAGCTCGACGCTGATCAATCTCTCCGACATTCAGATCGAATCGCTCGAACTCAAATCTTTGCTTGGCGATGTACGCCGCTTCGAGAAAGACATCCTGCTGGCCAGCACTGGCGAGCGCAGAGACATTGACCAGGCAGAGGCCCGCTGGGTGGACTCTCTCCGCAAGGCTCAGGAACAACTCCAGAAAATCCGCAAGGAAATCGACGAGCACCGTGGCCAAGTCATGATCGACACAACGGCAATCGACCAAGCCATCGGAAACTATGTGCGCGGGGTGCGTGAGCTACTGCCAAAGCTCAAGGAAAGCAATTTTCCGTCTCTTCAGGAAGCCAACGTTCAGCTTTCCGATGCAAAAGGCAATATCTACAAGCTTGCCGAAGAACTCAACCGCATCGTCGAGGACGCAGAGGAACACGAAGAACAGGCGCTTAGGCGCCTCGCGGAGCAGCGTACGCAACTCTTCACGGCAATGGTCGCGATTGGCGCCTTGAGCCTTGTACTTAGCATTGCCCTCTCCATTTCGATTACGCGGACCTGCCTGTCAATCAGCCGGAATCTGGAGCACCAGGCGCTGCACGACACCCTCACCGGCCTGCTCAACCGGCGTGGCCTGGCTGCCGCGATGAACGCCGACCATGTCCGGGGCGGGAGCCTCGCCTATATCGATTTAGACCGCTTCAAGCTGGTCAACGACCTGTGTGGCCATACCGCAGGTGACGACCTTCTGGTTGAACTGACCGAAAAAATCGGTCGTGCCTGCGCACAAAGCAAAGCTCGGATTGCCCGGGTTGGCGGTGATGAGTTCGCCGTCTGGCTGGGCGGAGAAAAGAACCTCGACACAATCCGGGCCTTGTCCGAGGAGATTATCGAACTGATCGAAACGCATCACTTTGCCTGGCTGGGGCAACCGATGCACCTTGGCGCCTCAATCGGCCTTGCCTTATCGATGCCTGGCGATATCAAGCGCGAGGTCATCGCGCGCGCCGATGCAGCCTGTCGTTTGGCCAAGGAACCGGGAAGCACCAAAATTCTGGTCTATGAAGACGCCGACCCGGCGCTCGTCAAAGCACGCCAGGAAGAACAATGGGCAGCCCGGCTCCCGCAACTGATCCGTGAAGGCCGCTTTCAATTGTACGGCCAGCGAGTGATCTCCTTGCAGCCGGACAACGAACACGGCCACATCGAAATCCTGCTCCGCGGGGTCGACGACAACGGCCAGATCGTCAGCCCCGGCACCTTTCTCTCTGCCGCTGAACGCTTTGGGCTGATGCCAAAACTCGACCGATGGGTGATCGAAACACTGCTGGCCAGCCCGCTGCAGCCCGATTGCGAATACGCGGTCAATCTCTCCGGGCAAACATTGATGGACAAGGATTACTTGCCCAAGCTCGAAGCCCTTCTCCGCAATTCCGGACGTGCCCGGCAAATCAGTTTCGAAATCACCGAGTCGGCGGCCATGAGCAGCGTGGAAACCGCTCGCGAATACATTCGCCGACTCAAGGCATTGGGATGCCGTTTTGCCCTGGACGATTTTGGCAGCGGTTTTTCCTCGTTTGCCTACCTGCGCGACCTGCAGGTCGATTTCCTGAAAATAGACGGCAGCCTAGTACGCATTGTCGGACGCGACGATGCGGATGCGGCACTGGTACAAGCCATCGTTCAGATGGCACAGACGCTGGGCCTCAAAACCATCGCCGAATTTGTCGAGACACCGGCACTCGCCAGCCAGCTTGCCGCGATGGGGTTGGATTACGGTCAGGGATATGGCCTGCACCGCCCCGAACCGCTCACACTACTCTTGCAGCCCACCTTGCAGCAAGGTAGCGACCCGTCGATCTGAGGAACGCCCAACCTTCGCCAGCGCCAGCGAAGCTTGTGTCTCACAGGGACGGCCCGCTTTCAGTTACAGACTGCGGCCCGGCACTCACAAACTCCGTACACTTACGGCTCAACCTTTCCCTCAGCACAGCCGTTAACGGTATCAACGGGCGGCTTCTGAAACACACTGCCCGGCGAAGCCAAGAGGAAAGGAAACGGCCATGTCAGCAACCATTCGGGCATTTCAGGTCGACGGCAAGTGTTACAAACACGTCATGAACACAGCAATCGACGCCGTTGAGCTCCACGATGAAAATGACACAATCCTGCTCGTTTTCGGCGCCGACGCTAAGGTCAGCAATGCGTCGGAGCGCATGGGCAACCTCCACATCGAATCGATCGACGGCTCCTTGCACTGGGTTTACTACGACATCCCACGCCAGACCTGCCTGATTCTGAGTCCGGACCGCCACACGGCCGAAGTCGAAATCTCCAGACGCTACCTCGGCGCGGAAAGCGAACCTCCCAGACTATGGCTCAAGCACGCCGCCTAGGTGTGATGCCTCAATAGGCCGCCCTCCAACGCAGGCCCACACGACGACGCCGACTGCCACCGGAGGCCGAAGCGGCGGCGTGACCACAGGAAGCGCTTCGTCTGCCCAGACAGACAATAAATCAAGCGCCTACCCTGCTGCACTGGCAAGTGCTTTATCCACCACCTCATAGACATCGGGCGACAGGCCGACAATCCGGTGCAGATTTTCAAGCGCCTCGCGGGCATGAACCTGACGACTGGTATCAAAACGACGCCAGCGGTCGAAACTGCGCACGAGTCGCGAGGCCACTTGCGGATTAATCGAGTCCAGCGTTGCCACCTGCGATGCAATAAAACGATAGCCCGAGCCATCCGCTGCGTGAAAATGCCGGTGATTGCTACCAAAGGTGCGAAGCAAGGCATAGACCTTGTTCGGATTTCGCAAGTCGAACGCTGAATGACGGGTCAACGCCTCCACGCAAGCGAGGGTATTGGCCCGGCGGCTGGCCGCTTGTACCGCCAGCCATTTATCCACGACCAATGCCTCATCCTGCCAGCGCTCGTAGAAATCAGCCAGGACTGCGGCACCGTCATCGCTGTCGGCATTGACGAGTACACCCAAGGCCGCGAACTGATCAGTCATGTTGTCGGCCGTTTCGTACTGGCAACGAGCCAAAGCCAGCGGATCCCCCCTCCCGCCATGCCCTTCAAGCTCGGCCAGATAAGCCAGGCAAAGATTGCGCAAGCGCCGCCGCGCCACATCCTGCGGTGCTGTCGTGTAGCCCCCACGCGGAGCTAGCTCGGCGTAGCGAGCTGCAAACACCTCGCCCAACCCCTCCGCCAGGAAGCGAGCCAAACTGCGCCGAGCCTGGTGCAGTGCTTCAGGATCAACGACGGCCATGCGCTCGGCCAAGGTTGTTTCCCCCGGCAGGGTCAGCGCTTCCGCAACAAAAGCCGGATCTGAGGCTTCAGCGAGCACGCGCGAGGCTGCTTCGACAATACGCGCCGGCCACGTAAAGGCTTTGCCTGCCGCCAGACGATCCACGGCCGCGCCAATGAGACGGGCGTACAGGCGTTGCCCTGCTTCCCAGCGATTGAATGGATCTCGGTCGTGGGCAAACAACAAGGACAGGTCATCGTCGCTGTAAGGGTAATCCAGAACGACAGGCGCTGAAAAATCACGAAGCAAGGATGGCACCGGCGGCGCTTCGACTTCATTGAACACGAAGGTCTGCCGCTCCGCTGATAGATGCAGAAGCGTCGTCCCATGGCCTGCTGCTACGCCATCTGAACACGAAACAGCCAATTCACGCCCGTCCGCTCCAAGCAGCCCGACGGCGACCGGAATCAGATATGGCGTTCGCGCCGGATCGCCTTGGGCATGAACATATGCCGAATGGCAACGCTGTTCGAGGGTCAAGGTATACCGACGCGTCGCGGCATCATACTCACCGCAAGCCTCGACATGTGGTGTTCCGGCCTGCCGATACCAGGCCATGAAGGGGGAAAAATCAAAGCCGGAAGCATCTGCCATGGCGGCAACGAAATCGTCGCAGGTCACGGCTTGCCCGTCGTGACGTGCGAAATAGAGATCCATGCCACGCCGGAATGCCTCCCGCCCGATCAAGGTCTGGATCATGCGCACCACTTCGGCTCCCTTTTCATAGACCGTCGCAGTGTAAAAATTGTTGATTTCGAGATAGGTGGAGGGCCGTACTGGATGCGACATCGGCCCGGCATCTTCGGGAAACTGAACCGCGCGCAAGCCACGCACCTCGCGGATGCGGGCCGTTTCCCGACCATGCGTATCGGCACCGAATTCCTGGTCGCGGAAGACGGTCAGCCCCTCTTTAAGCGAGAGCTGGAACCAATCGCGGCAGGTAACCCGATTACCCGTCCAGTTGTGGAAATACTCATGTGCCACGACGCGATCGATGTTCTCGAAATCGATATCCGTAGCCACATCGGGACGCGCCAGCACGTACTTGGTGTTGAAAATATTCAGCCCCTTGTTCTCCATCGCCCCCATATTGAAGTCACCAACGGCAACGATCATGTAGTGGTCAAGATCACACTCCAACCCGAAACGTTGCTCATCCCAGCGCATGGATTTCTTCAAAGCCGCCATTGCATGAGGGCACTGGTCGAGTTTCCCCGGCTCGACGTAGATAGCAAGGTGCACGGTACGTCCCGAGGTGGTCTGCAAGGTATCGCGCAGCACATCAAGCTTGCCGGCAACCATGGCGAACAGGTAGCTCGGCTTGGGAAATGGATCTTCCCAGACAGCAAAGTGGTAACCATTTGGTGCCTCACCCTGCGCAATGGGATTGCCGTTGGCCAGAAGCACTGGAAAGTCAGCCTTGGGGGCGCGCAGGGTGACCGTATACCGCGCCATCACATCGGGCCGGTCGATGAACCAGGTGATACGGCGAAAGCCATGCGGCTCGCACTGCGTGAAATACCCGTCACGGCTGCGGTAAAACCCAGAGAGTTGGGTGTTGGCATCGGGACGGATACGCACCAGAGTTTCAAGCACAAATTTTTCCGGTACCGAGGTAATGCACAGTCGATGCTCTCCCAACACATAATCCGAGGGACAGAGCGTCTGCCCATCGATCGCCACTGACAATGTTTCCAAACCGTCGCCATCGAGTTCCAAGGCTGACTTCGACGGCGCGAGTGGATTGCGCCGACAGTCAAGACGGGCAGAAATCAGACAACTCTCGGGCGCAATCTCGACGTCGAGCGTCACCGTTTCGATCAAAAAAGCTGGTGGCGTGTAATCCTTGAGGCAAATGGGCTGATGAAGGGCATCGACGGAGTTTTCGCTCATAACAGGCTCGGAGAATGACGGTGATTCGTGCAAAAAAATGGGGGATGATAACGGATGGCTGGTGAAGCGCGGCAGAACACGAACTTTTTTGGGACTTTAAAGCCAAAGCGTGGGATTGCATGACACAACCCGCACGGCACGACATCATGCATAATCGATAAACGCACTGGATTTTCTTCCGCCCTGACACGCGTCAGGGCATCGCACTTTTCTTCTCGTTCGCAAAGGAAATATCATGGCTAATACCGTCACACTCGGTGGCAACCCAGTTCAGGTTACCGGCAACTTCCCACAAAAAGGTCAAACCGCTCCGGTTTTCTCGCTGGTCGCCAAGGATCTGGCTGATACACCGCTGGCTTCTTACGCTGGCAAACGCAAGGTGCTCAATATTTTCCCGAGCATCGATACTCCCACTTGCGCGCTCTCCGTACGCCGCTTCAACCAGAGCGCTGGCAGCCTGGCCAACACAGTCGTGCTGTGCATTTCCGCTGATTTGCCTTTCGCCCAAAAGCGCTTCTGTGGCGCTGAAAACCTCGACAACGTCGTCACCCTGTCGACCATGCGCGGGGCACAGTTCCTGCAGGACTATGGCGTTGCGATCAACAGCGGCCCGCTGGCCGGCGTGGCGGCACGTGCGGTTGTTGTTCTTGACGAAAACAACGTCGTTCTGCACAGCGAACTCGTGGGCGAAATCAAGAACGAACCGGACTACGACGCGGCACTCAAGGCGCTCGCCTGACCCTCCCCAACTCACGCAGCGCACTTTGCGCTGACACGACAAACACGGCGACTC
>CAZHFS010000185.1:0-6114 GCA_964531885.1 uncultured Propionivibrio sp. | reverse complement strand
TGCACCAGTTGCGCGGCCGGGTGGGGCGTGGTGCGCACGAGTCGGTGTGTGTGTTGC
Organism: uncultured Propionivibrio sp.; assembly: GCA_964531885.1. Classification (GTDB taxonomy): domain Bacteria; phylum Pseudomonadota; class Gammaproteobacteria; order Burkholderiales; family Rhodocyclaceae; genus Propionivibrio. The sequence continues at coordinate 6,057 of CAZHFS010000185.1, read as the reverse complement.
TCTACGCCGGGCCGCTCTCGCCGACGGCGCGCGCACGCTTGAAGGTGATCTATGAAAATACCGACGGCTTCGAGATCGCCCGCCAGGACCTCGCCTTGCGTGGGCCGGGCGAATTTGTCGGCAGCCGCCAGTCGGGGGTGCCGCTGCTGCGTTACGCTGATCTGGAAAGTGATGCTGACCTCGTCGAACTCGCACGTAGCGAAGCGGAGCGCCTCTTGCGCGCGCAGCCCGAGGGCGTCCGGGCGCACCTTGAGCGCTGGCTCGGCAGCCGCGAGGAACTGCTCAAGGCGTGAGGACGGGCGGAGGGGGGCGTTCTTCACGGAGAACACGGAGAAGAGCATGTCGCCAGAGGGGAGGAAATCCCGTGCTTGTACTTGGCCGCCGTGGTTGGCGCTCAGGCTTCCTCGACGCGGTTGCGACCGCCGGCCTTAGCAGCGTAGAGCGCGCGGTCAGCGCGCGACAGCAATTGGGCAAAATCAGTGTCTGCAGGGTCGAGCGCGGTCAGGCCGATGCTGACGTTGAAGCGGATCAACTGACCGTTTTCGGCGGTGACGCTGACGATGTCATCGATTTGCGCACGGATGCGCTCGCCGAGGGCGCGGGCTCCTGCGAGGTCGGTTGCGGGCAGGATGGCGACGAATTCCTCACCGCCCAACCGGCCGACGAGATCTTGGCTGCGTAATAGGGCTCGCATGGTGTCGGCCAAGGCGACCAGGACGCGGTCGCCCGTCGGGTGGCCCCAGGTGTCGTTGATCGTCTTGAAGTGATCAATGTCGAGCATCATCAGCGCGAACGGGTGCGAGTAACGGCGAGAACGGGCGAACTCAGCTTCGCCGCTGCTCATCAGGTGGCGGCGGTTGGCGATTCCGGTCAGCGCGTCCGTTGTCGCGAGCCTGTGCATTGTCTCGCGCTGGCCGTGAATCAGGGTCAGCATCGCAGCCAGGACAACGATGACGATCAAGGTGGTTGTCGCCGCAATGGCCATCGGAAAGATCTGGCGTAGCGTTTGCTGTTGCACGTCGCGGTCAGAGAAGCCAGTAACCATGACCAACGGCAGATTGCCGACCTTACGGAAGAAGGTGCGCCGCTCGATGCGGTCGACGCTGCTCTGGTTGCGATAACTGCCCGCTTCGGTTTGGGCCAGTTCGTCCCAGAGCGGTGAGGTGAGCGGCTTCTGCCAGGCGTCCGGGGGTGGTTCAGGGCTGCGGGCACGCAGCAGTCGGTCGGTCGTGCCGATCAACGAGGCGAAGGCGTCCGTGCCGCTGATGAGTTGCTGGAAGCGCCGCGAAAAATCCTTCGGCTCGAGCGGAATCAATACTTCCCCGAGAAAGCGTCCGTCGGCGGAGCTGATACGACGCGAGGCCCGGAACTGCTCCTTGCCGGTGGCTTGTCCCCGGCTGACCGGGGTCAGGTACAGGAGATCCTGTGTTTCCTCCTTGTGATAAAGGAAATGCTCGCGCTGGCTGTTATCCAGTCCACGCTGGGGTTCGCCCGAGGGGATCGCGACCAGGCCGTCGGCATCGATCAAAAAAATGCCTTCGATCAGCGACGAATGGATTTCAAGGCGGGCGATGAAGTATTCGGTCTCGGCGATGGATCCGGTACGGAGGTAAAACTCACGTACGGCGCGCAGGAGGGTGTCGGCCTGTCCGATCACCTGCATGGAGTGCTCGACGGCAGCGTTGTTGGCACGTTCGGCGTCGTGCATGGCCTTGCTGAAGGCATCGTCATAATAGCGGTTGTGCATCCAGAGCCCGCCCAGCCCCATGCACAGGGCTACGATGAAGATGCAACACCAGAGGAGCGTCATTCGCGAATGCGACAGAGCGTTCATGTGGGCGTGCCGGGATGAAAAATGGCATTATCGCTGAAAGCGTATTCTGGCCGATACGCTTTCGGTGCCGGGGCGGGGAAAAGGCCGTCAGGCGTTGGTTTTTTGGACTTGGAATGGACAAATTACGTCCCAGCGAGGAGGAAAGCATGCAGAGTTCACGCAGAGGGTTTCTGACGGCAGGTGCTGCATTTGGTGCCATGTGGGTAATGGGCGGTGCCGGTGTGTTGGGCGCCCTCGGCGGGTGTGCCGCGGCTACGCCGCGGACCAGCAAGGTCGCGCCGGGGGTGACGAATGTTGATCTGGGGGCAGTGCGCGTCACCATGCTCTCCGACGGATACGGCCAACGGCCGGTCGATGCCAACTTCGTGCGCAATGCGCCGCTCGCCGATGTGCAGGCCGCCCTGCGTGAAGCCGGGCTGTCGACCGAGACGCTGACGATTCCCTACACCATTCCTTACGTCGAGGTCGGTGGCCAGCGCGTGCTGTTCGATGTGGGCAACGGCGAATTCGGTGCGGCGACAGCCGGCAAACTGCTGCAGAATCTCGCAGCGGCGGGCATCGATCCCAAGTCGATCACGGCCGTGGTCTTCTCGCATTTCCACGGCGACCACATCAACGGGCTGCGCAACAAGGCCGGCGCTCTGGTTTTCCCCAACGCCAAGCTTTACGTGCCGGAGCCAGAATGGGCATGGTGGATGGACGATGCGCGCATGGCCGCTGCGCCCGAGGCGATGAAGAATGCCTTTGCCGCCACCCGCCGGGTATTTGCTTCCCTCGCCGGAACGGTCCAGCGCTTTACGCCCGGTAACAACGTGCTGCCAGGTGTGCGCTCCCTTGCGGCTTTCGGGCACACGCCCGGGCACACGGCCTTCCTCGTCGAAGGAGGAACTCGCCCCTTCCTGTTCTGGGGCGATACGACCAATATTGCCGCGCTCTTCGTGCGCAACCCCGACTGGGCGGTGACGTTCGACATGGACGCCGAGAAGGCGCGCCTCGTGCGGCGTCAGCTCTCAGACACGGCAATCCGCGAAAATTGGCTGGTCGCCGGGTATCACCTGCCGGGCAGTGCTGTCGGGACGCTGGCGCCGCGTGGCAAGGGCTACGAATTTACGCCGCTTGGTAGCTGATCGGGGCTGGGGCGTCAGTCGGCGCCCCAGCATCTCAGGATGAAAACGGTGCCGGATCATCACGCACGCCGCTGGCGTCGGCGTGCCGTGTGCGTGCTGGTGGTCGGCTGGTCGGCCGCGCTGTGGATCGCCTATGCCGCGGAAGACTATGACCCCGACGTGCTTGGTTATGACTTTGCCAATGGTCAGGCCTATGTCCAGCGGGTGAGTGATTCCAAGCGTTACCGCAGTGACCTCGAACGCATTGGCGGCAAGGCCGCGGTCTATGCCGATGAACTGAACCGCTGGTTCGAGGGACTCTGGCAAGGGCGGCGGCTGGCCTGGACCGTCGCGACGCTGAGCGGGGTGCTTGCCCTGGGATGCGGGTGGATGGGGCGGCGTCGCGGCTGAACCTTGCGAGCGACAGGTTCCAGGTGACTATTTCATGCGGCGGGCGCGGCGGCACGTTTGCGTATGCAACGCCGCTAAGACGGCGCGTTACTTAGCCGGGCAGCTTGGGAGGGGCGCATCCGTTCTGGCGGGGCTGGTCCTCGATGTGGTTTTTGTCGGCCTGGAAGGCGCATCCAGCGGTCATCCTGGCATGCCGGCCTGGAAGCGCCTGTGGATGCGCCTTCCAGGCCGGTGTTTGCCGCCGCCTTGGTGTCTCTGACTCAGAGCTTGTAGGCGCGCACGATCGTTTGAACTTCGGACGCCAGGGTGTCGAGCTGCTGGGCGGTGTGCGCGCTGTTCTCGGCGGCCGCGCTGCTTTCCTCGGACATCTGGGCAATGCGCTCGACTTGCTGGGCGATGCTGTTCATCGCCGAGGCCTGCTCCTTGATCGCGGTGGTGATTTCCGCAACCATGTCCATGGTCTGCCGGCTGCCTTCGCCGATCTGACGGATGGCCTCGCTGGCTTCGCGCGCCGAATCGACGCCATGCTCGACCTCGACGACCACGTTGTTCATTCCGGTGGTGGCCTTGCCGGCGCTGCTGCGCATGGTTTCGATGGTGGCGGCGATTTCCTGGGTGGAGGTCGAGGTGCGTTCGGCCAGTTTGCGCACTTCGTCCGCGACCACGGCAAAGCCGCGCCCCTGTTCGCCGGCGCGGGCGGCTTCAATGGCCGCATTGAGGGCGAGCAGATTGGTCTGGTCGGCGACTTCCTTGATCACTGCCACGACGTTGGCGATCTCCTGGCTGCTCTTTTCCAGGCTGCGAATGCTCTCGGCGGCGTCATTGACGGTGGCCGAAATCTTGTTGATGTCTTCGACCGTCCGACCGATGATCGTTTCGCCCGACTGGGCGAGCCTGCCCGATTCATTCGAGATGCGGTCGGCTTCCAACGCCCGGTCACCGACGTGGTTGATGCTCACGGTCATCTCTTCGATCGTCGCGGCCATGTTCGATGCCGCTTCGCTCTGCTGGTGCGCGGCGGTCGCCACCTGGCCGGAGGTCGTCGACATTGCCGCAGCGGACTGAGCGACCGTCTGCGCGCGGGTTTGAATCCCCTTGAGGTTGTCCTGCATGCGCTCGATCAGCCGGTTGAGGGCCTTCGCGGTTACACCGATTTCGTCTTCGCGCAGGATGGCGGTGCGCAGGGTGAAGTCGAGGTCGCGCTCGGTGCGGTCGACGTTGTCCTGGATCTGGGCGAGCGATTTATTGATGCCCGTGACGATGAAATAGCCCATCAGGGCAACGCCCACGGACGCGGCGATAAGTAAGGCGAGCGTGATCTGCTGCGCACGCGTCACGTCACTGGCCACAGAGTTGGCGTAGCTGCCTGCGGTTTTGTCGTTCAATTCAATATGCTTGGCAAGTGCATCACTGGCGTCTCGTGCGACGGTGCGCAACTCCCCTTGCATGAGCGCCAAGGCGGCGACAGTTTCGCTTTTTCTGGAGACAGGCAGGACTTTGCCGTTGAAAAGCGCGAAATACGATTCGAGCGCCTTCCGGTCCGCCTCGAGCATTGTTTTGTCTTCAGGGCTATTGGCGAGCTTTTCGTATTGCTTCAGTCCATCCTTGACCTGCCCTTCAAAGTCCTTGAGTCGTTTTTCCAGCTCGGCCATCTCGGCATCGCTCGTGCTGGCGACATGGGCGTAGGCATTGACTCGAAAACGCTGGAAGTCGCTGTTGAGCTCACCCAAGACCTTGATGCTGACAAGCGAGTCGTCGCGGATATTCGCGATGCCCTGCAGGGCCGTCACGGCGGTTGTGTAGCCAATGATTCCAACAGCGAAGACGGCAGCGAGGGCGCAAGCAATCAGGATCCAGAGGCGTTTGGTGATCGTCAAGCGGTTCATCTTGTGCTCCCTGTGGGTGAGTGGGCGAGGGCGGGCTGTGTTCTGGCGTGCGATGGTTGGGGCGCGACGATTTTTTTGCGGTGCACCTCTCTCTTTCTAGTGCTTGGGTGAGGGATGTGCAAGGGCGGCTGTTGTTGGCCGCGCGCGTTATGAGGATCAGTGTGCGGCGCAGCCCGCTTCGCTTGCGCACCGAATGCCCTGATCTGTCTTGATCGTCACGCAATGGGCGCTGTGGCACGTCATCCTGCGCCTGCTTTTTTTCAGTGCATCCGGCGTGGGTGGAAAGAATCCGCGCTTGCATCCTGCCCCGGGCCGGTGTGCTGACGACCGGCGCCCGATCCCGGTTAGAATGCGACGATTCCAGGGATACATCGGGCTTGGGTATGAACGACAACACGGGTTCTCCAGCGCCGGGGGCGCATCGCTCGCAGTTCGCGCTGCTCGGGACGCGGCGCTTCGCGCCCTTCTTCGTCACCCAGTTTCTGGGCGCCTTCAACGACAACCTGTTCAAGAATGCGCTGATCGTCCTGCTGACTTTTCAGGCCGCCAGCTGGACGACGCTGGCGCCCGAACTGCTGGCCAACCTCGCGGCCGGGATCTTCATCCTGCCGTTCTTCCTCTTTTCGGCCACCGCCGGGCAACTCGCCGACAAGTACGACAAGGCGATGCTGGCGCGCCTCGTCAAGGTGCTGGAAATGGCGATCATGGGGGTTGCGGCGCTTGGATTCTACTGGCATAGCCTGAATGTGCTGCTCTGCGCGCTTTTCCTGCTCGGCCTGCATTCGACGCTGTTCGGGCCGGTCAAGTACGCCATCCTGCC
>CAZHFS010000184.1:0-6149 GCA_964531885.1 uncultured Propionivibrio sp. | reverse complement strand
GGTCGAGCGGCAGCTTGGCGAGTTCCTGGCCGATCGGGGTGAGCGCCCGCTCTTCGGTGACGGCGCCCAGCTCCTGCAGGAGCTGGTAACCGTCGCTGATCGCCTTGGACGGCGGTGCTTCGAGAAAGGGGAAAGATTCGACATCGCCCAGGCGCAGTGCCTTCATGCGCAGGATGACGCCGGCCAGCGACGAACGCAGGATTTCCGGATCGGCAAACGGTGGCCGCTTGGCGAAGTCGTCCTCGGCGTAAAGGCGAACACACACGCCGGCCGAGACCCGGCCGCAGCGTCCGGCACGCTGGTTGGCCGAAGCCTGGGCGATTTTCTCGACCTGCAGCTGCTCGACCTTGTTGCGGTAGGAGTAGCGCTTGACGCGCGCCAGTCCGGAGTCGACGACGTAGCGGATCCCCGGCACGGTGAGCGAGGTCTCGGCAACGTTGGTCGCCAGCACGATGCGCCTACCTTGGTGCGGGCGAAAGATGCGCGATTGTTCCTCGGCCGAGAGACGGGCGAACAGCGGCAAAATCTCCGTGCTGGTGCCGCCACGGGTAAAGGCGTGCTTGCGTAACGCCTCGCTGGCCTCGCGGATCTCGCGCTCGCCGGGCAGGAAGACCAGGATGTCGCCCGGCCCGAGGCGCGTCACTTCGTCGCAGGCATCGACGATGGCATCGTAGAGGTCGCGCTCGTCGTCGCTCTCGGCCTCTTCCACCTGCACCGGCCGGTAACGCACATCGACGGGATAGAGCCGCCCGGAGACTTCGATCACCGGCGCAGGCTTGCCGTCCTGTGCAAAGTGCTGCGCGAAGCGCTCGGCATCGATGGTCGCCGAGGTGACGATGACTTTCAGGTCGGGGCGCTTGGGCAGGAGCTGCTTGAGGAAGCCGAGCAGGAAGTCGATGTTCAGGCTGCGTTCGTGCGCCTCGTCGATGATCAGCGTGTCGTACTGCGACAGCCACGGGTCGCCCTGTGTTTCGGCGAGCAGGATGCCGTCGGTCATCAGCTTGACGTAGGAACGCGCCGAGGTGCGGTCGGTGAAGCGGATTTTGTAGCCCACGAGTTGGCCGAGTTCGCTCTCCAACTCCTGCGCGATGCGCGCCGCGGTCGAGCGCGCGGCGATGCGGCGCGGCTGCGTATGGCCGATGAGGCCCGTCGCCCCGCGCCCAAGTTCGAGGCAGATTTTCGGCAACTGCGTCGTCTTGCCCGAGCCGGTTTCACCGCAGACGATCACCACCTGGTGTTTGGCGATCAGTTCAGCGATCTCCGTGCGCCGCACATTGACCGGCAGCTCTTCAGGGAACTTGGGCTGCGGCAGGCCGGCGCGCCGGGCGGCTACTGCGGCCCGCGACTTTTCCAGCAGGGTGTCGTATTCGGCCTGCGCGGCGTCGCGCCGTGCTCCGTAGAGTTGGCGCAACTCGCGCGTCAACGCGCGCAAGCGGCGCCGGTCGGCTGCAAGGCAATGGTCAAGGGGATCAGGGCGCGAACGGGGTGAATTCATGGTCACAACAAGGGGAAGGCGGCGCCTTGCAGCGGCATCGCCACGCACCGGCAGACCCGTCGCCGAAAGGCGCAGGCCAAAGGAAAGCCCGCATTTTAATCGATCTTGGGAAGCGCTGAAGAAATCGGCGAGCGAGATGAAGCCCAAGGCGTCCGGCGCGCAGCGACCAAGACAGATCAAGACCCAGGCGCGGGAGCGAGCAACAGACAGCGAAGAGATTCGCCTGCGCAGCCATTCATTCTGCGTTTCACTTGGTCAAACCCTGCCCCTCCCTCTGTCTTCGGTATCCAGAAAAAGCAGCCCAAAAAGCGCACCAACGAAGCCAGATGATTCGGCTTCCCGGGATATAGCAGTACCGCCGGCCTTGACCGAACGCCAAACTTATATGAGAATGGTTATCGTTACGTTAATCAACATCCGCCATGCCTGCACAACTCCCTTGCCTCGGTTCCAGCGAAGACGAACGCCCCGACGACATGCCCCTCGACATGCGACTGGCCGCGATCATCTACCTGCTCTCGTCGTCCGTCCTGCGAGGCACGACAGCGAGCAAGACGGCCTGCCTGCAAGCCCACCTGACCGCCGCCGCCCTCGACGGCGAGGCGCTCGGCCCGGTGCTGCAGGATGCCGTCGAAAGCACCCTGGCGCACTGGCAGGATGTGCAATGTCACCCCAACTCGATTCCGGTCGACGAACCGCCTGCGTTCACCGCACCGGAGTCGCTTCACTAACGCATCCAAAGGTTAGATTCATGTCCCGTTATACCGGCCCCCGTCTCAAGATCCTGCGCGCCCTCGGCGTCGACCTGCCTGGCCTGTCGCGCAAGAGCATGGAAGATCGCCCACATCCGCCCGGCCAGCATGGCGCACGCAAGGTACAGGCGCGCAAATCAGAATTCGGACTGCAGCTCATGGAAAAGCAGAAGCTGCGGTACCACTACGGACTTTCCGAGCGCCAGTTGCGCCGGGTGGTGGTCGAAGCCAAGCGGCAGCAAGGCGCAACCGGCGACCGCATCGTCGAACTGCTTGAGCGGCGACTGGACAATCTCGTTTTCCGGGCCGGATTCGCCCCGACCATTCCGGCAGCCCGCCAGTTGGTAAGCCACGGCCATATTACGGTCAATGGGCGCCGGGCCACGATCCCGTCGATGCGCCTGCGAGCCGGTGACGCCTTCGGGCCGGGCACGGGCGAAAAAGCGCAGCAACTGGTACGCGTCTCACTCGCCGAAACGGCACTTGAACGCCCGCAGTGGATCGCGTTCGATGCCGACACGACCAACGCCCGTCTCGCTCACTCACCGGAAGGCGGCGACAGCGCGCCCTTCCCGCTCGACCTGCAGCGCGTCGTCGAGTACTACGCCAAGCGTCTTTAATCTCCTCGCGCGGCGCTGGGCAGTCACTTTCCCAGCACTGCCCTCGCCGCACTGATGCTCGCCCTCCTGCTGTCCTAAAGGGGCTGCACTGCATCGTGCGGCGCAAAAAAGACGGCGCAACCTGGTTTTTCGCCGGAAAAGAATCGCTGCCACGGAGGCATAATGGCGTCATCCACGCCGCCCCTCTCCGTGCACGCGATGATCCCGATCAACACCCTGCACCCCGTCAACCCGGGGGACGACCCGAAAGTATGGGTCTTTCACAACCTGCTTGCAGGTCAGGGCGTTTGCGGCTTTGCCTTTGCCCGCAGCGGTGAAGAACTGCAAACCGCCTGCCTGCTGGTTAACCTCGCGCAGCACACCCAGCGCATCCTGCACACCCTGTGCGCCGAAGGGCGCCTGTACGAACGACAGACGACCTTGCTCGCACTCGCCGCACTGCGCCCAGGCGACATCGTCATCGACGTCGGCGCGCACGTTGGCCTCTTGAGCATTCTCAGCCGCCTGGCGGTTGGCACGGACGGGGTCATCCACGCTTTCGAACCGCTGCCCGAAACCTACGCACGCCTGCGCGACAACATCGTGCTCAACGGCTACACCAATGTTTTCGCCCACCCGCAGGCCCTCTCCGACAAAGCCGGGGAAGCCGTTTTCTATCTCAATACCGAAAACGAAGGTGAAAGCTCGCTGCTGGCCGAATTCGGAACACCCGCCTGCCTCGTCGACGTCAGCACCCTCGACCGCGCCTTCACCGCGGCAGAGACCCGTTTGCCGCGCCGACCACGGATCCTCAAGCTCGACGTCGAAGGCGTTGAAATCAATGTCCTGCGCGGCGGCGAACGTTTTTTCGCCGACTGGGCACCCGATCTCGTTTTTTGCGAAATCAACGTCGGCGCGCTGCAGGCCAACGGATCGAGCGAAGCGCAAATCCGCCACTTTCTGGCCGAGCGCGGCTACCGCTGCGCCGTGGTCAACAACGGGCTCCCCGGACTGCGGCTAAACACTGCCAACTATTATCGCTACCTGGGAAAGAACGAGCCCAGCGCCCAGCCTGACAACAGCTACGTTTACAACCTGATGTTCGTGCGCGAAGAATCAGGCCTCTACCCACAACCTGCCCTCTGAGTCCGCCGTGAACACGCAACTGCTGCGCGACGCCACCCCCGCTGATTTCCAATGCATCCTCGCGCTCAACGCCGGCTCGGTGCAATTTACTAGCCCGCTGGATCTCGAGCGTCTCACCGCCCTGCACGCCCAGTCAGCCCGGCACCGCGTCGCCGAACACGCAGGCAAAATCGTTGCTTTCCTGCTCGCGCTGCGCGAGGGCACCGACTACGCGAGCCCCAACTATCGCTGGTTCGCATCGCGCTACGCAAAGTTTCTGTACATCGACCGTATCGTCGTCGCCGGAGATGCGCCCGCACAGGGCTTCGGCTCCCTCCTCTATGCCGACCTGTTTGCTTTCGCCGCCGCTGAGGGTATTGACACGCTGGCCTGCGAATACGATGTCGAACCACCCAACCCCCGCTCGGCACGGTTTCACGCCAAGCACGGGTTTGGCGAAGTCGGTCGGCAAAGCCTCTACAACGGGGAAAAGATCGTCTCCCTGCAGACCGCCTGCCCCCGCGGCAAGGTCTGAAACGACCACCACATGCGCCCTGCAGCGGCGCTGGAGGGCGCATGGAATGGCGCACCCAGGCCGTTGCCACGGCATGCTGCCAGTTCCGGTACAAGGTACAATGGCCGTCCGCGACCGCTGACATCCCCCCGCTTTTTCCCCCATGCTTTCCGCCATTCTCTGGGACAACGACGGTGTCCTCGTCGACACCGAGCGTTTCTATTTCCAGGCCAACCGCGACTACCTGCGCCGTCATGGCGTCGAACTCTCCGAAGCGCAGTTTCTCGAGTGGTTCCTGGCCGACAACTGCGGCGCCTGGCACCTGCTCGAAGCGGGGCAGGCTACCCACACACAGATCGCCGCCTGGAAAAGGGAACGCAATGCCTTGCATCTCGAACTCATCCATGCGGCAAGTAATTTGATGACGCCCGGCATCGATACGCTGCTCGCCCGGCTAGCTGGCCGCGTCGAGATGGGCATCGTCACCAGTGCCACGCGCGCCAGCTTCGATGCCATCCACGCCAGACTCGACCTCCTGCGCCATTTCCGTTTTGCACTGACTGCTGAAACGTACGAACGCAGCAAACCGGCGCCCGACCCCTATCTGCTAGGCCTCGAACACCTCGGCCGCCCAGCGGACGAATGCCTGGTCATCGAGGACTCACCGCGCGGACTCGCCGCAGCACGCGCCGCGGGCTTGCGCTGCATCGTGTTGCGCAGCCATTTGACGCACGGCCATAATTTTGCCGGCGCTGACTGCGTCGTGGACTCGGTCGCCGAACTCGGCGAGGCCATCGAAGCGTTTTTTTGAAGCTCGCATGGACAGCCCCTCTGAAACCCTCGCCCACCTCGATACTGACATTGAGGCACGGGTCGTGGCCATCCGCGCCGCACACCCCGACTGGCCCTGCGCACGCGGCTGCGATGGCTGCTGCCACCGCTTGGCCACTTTGCCGGAGCTGACGCCGCCGGAAGCTGAACGCCTGCGCGCGGCCATTGCCATGCTGCCGGCGACTGAAATCGCGGCCATCCGCGCCCGCCTCGCCGCACTCGGCCCCGCACCGAGCCCCCCGGTGACCTGTCCGCTGCTCGACCCAACCAGCGGCGCCTGCCCGGTGTATGCCGCGCGCCCGGTCGCTTGCCGCAGCTATGGCTTTTACGTCGAACGCGACAAGGGACTCTACTGCACCGAAATCAAAAACCGCGTCGCCAGCGGCGTCTACGATGACGTCATCTGGGGCAATCACGAAGCCATCGATACGACGCTCGGCCGCCTCGGCAAACCCCGCCCGCTCGGCCCCGACCTGCTGCCGCCAGACGAGTAAACGCCCTCGGCGCATGGAAGAAACCGGCGCGGGCGGTTAGAATAGACCGCTTGCTAATCGAGGATTTCACCGTGAGCGACGCAGCCAAGGACAACGCCGCCCCCGCGCCGGCTAACAATTTCATCCGTAACATCATCGAAGCCGACCTGGCTGCGGGCAAGCACGCCCAGCGCCGCTGGGCCGGCGCCCCTGGCGCCGCCGCCGAGCACGCAGAGGCGCCGCTCGACACCGCCAAGATCCGCACCCGTTTTCCGCCCGAGCCGAACGGCTATCTGCACATCGGACACGCCAAGTCGATCCTGCTCAACTTCGGCCTCGCCGCGCAGTACGGCGGCCGCT
>CAZHFS010000183.1:0-6164 GCA_964531885.1 uncultured Propionivibrio sp. | reverse complement strand
CTGGCTGGACAGCACCGGTCTCGGTACGGGACACCTGCAGGCGATCCTTCGACTCTGGCTGAGCACCAGCACGTTCTTCAACCTTAGCGGTAATGCGCCCCCCAGACTCCTGGCGAGCGGCCCCCTCTTTAGCCGGCGATTGCTCTGCCAACCCGGCAAGCTTACTACGATAGTTCTGCCAGTCAGACGACTGAGCAGCAACGACCTTTTTGGCCTCGCTGGGCGTAACCGCTTCAACGTCCGATTTGGCCGGAATCGTCAAAATCCGTCCGGCACGCAGCCGGTTCATATTGCCGCCATCAAACGCATCGCGGTTGGCACGCAACAGGCCAACCAGCATCTGTTCGAGTGCCACACCTTCGGGTTTGGTTTCTGCAGCAATCTTGCGCAATGTCTCGCCGCGCTGGACTTCCCGTGTACCGGCATCGCGAGCCTCTGCACGAGGCTCAGCCTGAGGCGAAGCCTCATCGGCGGCGGGGGCTTGCCGCGCACGCGCACGTACACCTTCGTCGATGGAGGAAGAGGCTGCGGGTGTCGGCGCTGGCGCGGGTGCAGAGCGCACAGTTGCAGGCGGAGCTGCCTGGCGGCTCGATTGGGCTGCGACCACGGGGCTTGGTGCCGTCTTGCTTGCCATTTCGGGAGGATCGAGCAAGAACGTGTATTCACGCACTAGACGCCCTGTCGCCCAGTTGAGTTCGAGCAACAAATCCACAAATGGATCATTGATCGGCCGCTCGGAGGTAAGCCGAATGACGGCCTGCCCGTTGGGCCTCTTATCAACGGCAAAACGGATGACCTGCAAAGCAGGCGCCAGATCAATCCCGGCTTGCTTGAAGGAATCGGCCGAAGCCAATTGCGCACGCATGTCGGCAAGCTCTTCTCGGCTGGCCGTGAGCTCGATTTCCGCACGCAAGGGCTGGCCCAAGGACGAGAAAACAGCGATCTTGCCAAGCCCAGCGGCTGCCGCATCGTATGCCACGCCCGACAACGCGAGACAGGAAGCCACAGCCAATACGGAAGTCTTCTTACTGATCTTATGCATTGCTTGATGTATTTTTTTGTCCACGGCGCTACCCACCCTGCGCGTCGATTATGGGAATTATTAAAATAACATCATGGAGTTAGGCATGCAAGCTAATCTTTATTATCATCCGAACAAAGAAAAACCGGGGAATAACCCCGGTTTTTCTTTGTTAAACAATGCATTACCTATCTACGAGAATACGCAGCATACGCCGCAAAGGCTCTGCCGCCCCCCACAACAATTGGTCGCCGACAGTAAACGCCCCAAGGTAATCCGGCCCCATGGCCATTTTGTGCAATCGTCCAACCGGCACGGTCAAGGTTCCGGTCACAGCAGCAGGGGTCAGTTCACGCTCACTGATTTCACGCTCATTCGGCACCACTTTTGCCCAGGCATTGCCTTTGGCAATGATGTCAGTGATCTCGTCAAGCGGCACATCCTTTTTCAGCTTGATGGTCAGCCCTTGGGAGTGGCAACGCATCGCACCGATACGCACACACAAGCCATCGATCGGAATCGAGCCCGGTGTGCGGAAAGCCGGACGCCCGAGAATTTTGTTGCACTCGGCACCACCCTTCCACTCTTCCTTCGACTGCCCGTTATCCACCGGCACATCGATCCACGGAATCAGGCTGCCGGCCAACGCGGTATTGCGGAAATTCTTGGTCGGGAACGCTGCACTGCGCATCGTCTCGGCCACTTTGCGGTCAATGTCGAGGATGGCAGAAGCCGGGTCGGCGAGCTCAGCCTTGACCGCATCGTGTAGAGCGCCCATCTGGCTCAGCAGTTCGCGCATATTTTGCGCCCCGGCGCCGGAGGCGGCCTGATACGTCATCGCAGAAACCCACTCGACGAGGTCATGCTTAAACAAGCCGCCAAGGCCCATCAGCATCAGGGAAACGGTACAGTTCCCGCCGATCCAGTTCTTGCCGCCCTTGGTCAGGGCATCCTGAATGACATCGAGGTTTACCGGATCAAGAATGATGACAGCGTCCTTGTCCATGCGCAGCGACGATGCCGCGTCAATCCAGTGGCCATTCCAGCCTGCAGCGCGCAGTTTGGGGAAAACTTCCTTGGTATAGTCGCCACCCTGACAGGTAATGACGATATCCATTTGCTTGAGCGCATCGATGCTCATTGCATCGTTAAGCACACCACCATCTTTACCGCCGAGCGTTGGCGCCTTGCCGCCAACTGCCGACGTAGTAAAGAACACCGGCTCGATGTGGGCGAAATCACCCTCTTCGACCATCCGCTGCATCAGCACGGAACCAACCATTCCGCGCCATCCGACCAGACCAACCTTATTCATTTGAGCCTTCCACAATAAGCAAAAAAACAATCAAAGAGCCGCCAGCACAGCATCGCCCATCGCCCGTGTGCCGACTTTCCGCGTACCCGGCTCATAAATATCACCGGTCCGGAACCCTTGCCCCAGCACCGTCTTCACCGCCGCCTCGATACGCCGCGCATCGCTTTCCCGGCCGAAGGTGTAGCGCAGCATCATCGCAGCCGAGAGAATCGTCGCCAGCGGATTGGCAACCCCCTGCCCGGCAATATCCGGCGCCGATCCGTGACAAGGCTCGTACAATCCCTTGTTATTGGCATCAAGGGAAGCGGAGGGCAGCATTCCAATCGAGCCGGTGAGCATCGATGCTTCGTCCGACAGAATGTCCCCGAACATGTTCCCGGTAACCATCACGTCAAACTGCTTTGGCGCGCGAACCAGCTGCATTGCAGCATTATCGACCAGCATGTGCGAGAGTTCCACATCCGGGTAGTCAGGCGCCAACTCATTCATGACATCACGCCAGAGCTGGGTTGTTTCGAGAACGTTCATTTTGTCTACCGAGCAGAGCTTTTTATTGCGCTTGCTCGCAGCAGCAAAGGCAACACGCCCGATACGTCGAATCTCGTCTTCGCTGTAGTGCATCGTATTGAAGCCAAAGCGTTGCGCCCTGCCGTCGATCTCGCGCGTTTCGATCCCACGCGGCTGACCAAAGTAGATGTCGCCGGTGAGTTCACGAACGATCAGGATATCCAGCCCGGAAACGATTTCGGGTTTGAGCGACGATGCATTTGCCAATTCAGGGTACAACACCGCCGGACGCAGATTGGCGAACAGTCCAAGCTGCTTACGGATCGCCAAAAGCCCGCGCTCAGGGCGCTGCTCCCGCGGCAGAGTGTCCCACTTGGGGCCACCGACGGCGCCGAGCAACACGGCATCGGCAGCCTGCGCAATCGCTTGAGTGGCCTCAGGATAAGGATTGCCCGTGGCGTCCACAGCGCAACCGCCCAATTGCGCCTCCTCAAGCTCCATCGGCAAATCCAGGGCGCGCAACACGCGTACGGCCTCAGCCACAATTTCAGGCCCGATGCCATCGCCTGGCAGAACACAAATTTTCATTCTTTTCCTCTCAGGCAAACAGCCAGGGTTGTTCAGCACGTCGTTGCGCCTCGAAAGCGGCAATCTTGTCGGCATGACGCAGGGTCAACCCGATGTCGTCCCAGCCGTTTAACAGGCATTCCTTGCGAAAGGCATCAATGGCAAAAGGGATACCCTTCCCATCAGGACGAATAACCGCCTGCGCCGCAAGATCGATGCCCAAAACATAACCGGCCGTCGCGTCGACTTGCGCAAAAAGCGCATCAACTTCTTCCGTCGGCAGGACTATGGGCAGAATCCCGTTTTTGAAACAATTGTTGAAGAAAATATCGGCGAATGACTCGGCGATGATGGCGCGAAAGCCATAATCCAGCAACGCCCAAGGCGCATGTTCACGGGACGAACCACAACCGAAATTCCGCCGCGTCAGCAAGATCTGCGCACCTTGGTAGCGCGGCTGATTAAGCACGAAGTTCGGGTTTTTTGGACGCAGGGAGTTATCCTGCCCGGGCTGGCCGACATCAAGGTATCGCCATTCGTCGAAGGCATTCGGACCAAAACCTGAGCGTTTGATCGACTTGAGGAATTGCTTGGGGATGATGGCATCGGTATCAACGTTATTCCGATCAAGCGGTGCCACCAAGCCCTGCAGGGTAACAAACTTATCCATTACTTAGTCGACCTCTGGATGGCTTCGCCTCCACGCTCAATGTCCTTCCCAATCCCGTGGATGGTGTTACAGCCCACTGAAACGAGGGCAGCAAGGGTCAGGAAAACGGCTGTCAATTTTTTCACGTTGCTCTCCTCAAAAACGCAGTTCACGCACATCGGCAAAGCGTCCCGCAATGGCTGCCGCTGCCGCCATCTGGGGGCTCACGAGATGGGTTCGCCCGCCCGGCCCTTGCCGCCCTTCGAAATTCCGGTTCGAGGTAGAAGCACAGCGCTCACCTGGCTCCAGCCGGTCGGCGTTCATGGCCAGACACATCGAGCACCCAGGCTCCCGCCACTCGAACCCTGCTGCAATAAAAATCTTGTCCAAACCCTCGCGCTCGGCTTGTGCCTTGACCAGACCGGATCCCGGGACAACCAGGGCCAGCTTGATGGTTGAAGCAATCGTGCGGCCACGAACAACGGCTGCAGCTGCACGCAGATCTTCGATACGCGAGTTGGTACATGAGCCAATGAATACCTTATCAACTTTGACCGACTGAATCGGCAGATTGGGGGTAAGCCCCATGTACTGCAATGCCCGCTCCATCCCGTCGCGCTTGACGGGATCCTTTTCCTTGGCGGGATCAGGCACGACATCGGCGATCGAAATCACCATTTCCGGCGACGTACCCCAAGTCACTTGCGGCAAGATGCTTTCTGCCTTTAGATCAACAACCCGGTCAAAAACTGCCCCATCATCGGAACGCAGCGTCCGCCAATAGGCAACCGCCTTGTCCCAATCCGCTCCGACGGGCGAGAAGGGGCGACCACGCAGATAAGCGATCGTTGTTTCATCAACGGCGACGAAGCCCATACGGGCGCCACCCTCGATCGCCATATTGCACAAGGTCATCCGCCCCTCCATCGACAGGCTGCGGATCGCACTGCCGGCGAATTCGATCGCATAGCCCGTACCGCCGGCCGTACCGATGACACCGATGATCGCCAGCGCCACATCCTTGGCGGTAACGCCTTTGCCGAGTACGCCTTCAACGCGGATCAACAAGGTCTTCGATTTCTTCTGTACCAGGCACTGGGTCGCCATGACATGCTCGACTTCTGAGGTACCGATGCCATGCGCAAGGCAAGCGAACGCACCGTGCGTCGATGTGTGCGAATCGCCGCACACAACCGTCATGCCGGGTAGCGTTGCACCATTCTCCGGACCGACCACATGCACGATCCCCTGGCGCGGATGCTTGAACGGAAAGTAAGCCAAAGCCCCTTGCTCACGAATGTTCGCATCCAGCGTGTCCACTTGCAGACGAGCCACGGGATCATCAATCGCCTCGGTTCCTTCTGCCTTGTCCCAGTGATTGGTCGGGGTATTGTGGTCGGCCGTGGCAACGATGGAAGAAACACGCCAGGGCTTTCGCCCGGCCAATTTCAGCCCCTCGAAAGCCTGCGGACTGGTCACTTCATGCACCAGATGACGATCGATATAAATCAGCGCCGTGCCGTCGGCTTCTTCGTGAACCACGTGGCTTTGCCAGAGCTTGTCGTAGAGGGTTTGCGCCATGTTGTCGTTTATCGCGTTGGTGAGTCGGAAACAAAAGGAATTGATTATCGCACGCACGCCAGACACTGTCATCATTGCGCAAGATCAAGTCGTTCAAGCAATTTTCTGCTTTGTCAATTTTTCTTCTCGGCACGATATAGCGGGCGGACACGTTCGGAATAAATTTTCAGATCCTCGATTCGCGTCGCGTGTGCAGGATGGGTGGACAACCATTGCGGTGGACCTCCCGAAGAAGCACGCGCCATCTTCTCCCACAAGCTGACCGCTGCAGCAGGGTCAAATCCGGCTCGCGCCGCAAGCTCCACGCCAATCCGATCCGCCTCCTGTTCCATGCCGCGCGAATTTGGCCTCATGAAGGCCAACTCACCCGCAGCCCCCAGCACGTTGCGCCCGATACTCGGATCAATCCCGTAATACGAGCCGATCAGCGCGCCACCAATGGCTGCCGCCACGCCAACCCCTGTCGCCTGCCCTGCCTTTTCGCGCCCATGCTCACGCAAAGCATGGGCGATCTCGTGCCCCAT
>CAZHFS010000182.1:3317-6216 GCA_964531885.1 uncultured Propionivibrio sp. | reverse complement strand
GTTTCCCCTCGTCGTCTCCGAAGCCGCAGCGCTGGCGCACCTGCCAACCCTCGCTTGAGCATCGGCCTGGAGGGCGCATGGATAGGCGCGCCTGGCGGGGATAGTGCTGGAAGGCGCATCGGGATGCGGCTTCCAGGCCGGCCAGTCCCGCTCCGGCGCGCGCACCCTCAGCGGCGTGCCGCACAGCCCTGGCCGACGGTCGCTGGCGGCAGTTTCCAGAGTCGCTCGGCGTTGCCGTGGGCCACGGCATGGGCAACGTCCTCGGGCAAGCGGGCCAATGCCTGCCGCCACAGCGCCACTTGCTGGACATACAGATCGGACCAGTGCTCGGGCCAGACATTGTCGATCGCCAGAACAAAACGGTCCGGGTAGCGCTGCATCAGTTCCGTCCACTCGGGGGCGAGGTCTTCGCCGACGAACATGTCGGTCCATGGCTGCGCGCTCTTGCGGGCGACGATGGGGTTGGCGTGCGAAGTCAGAAAGACAAGATTGGCGTGCGCCGAAAGGAGTTCGGCGGCAACGCCTGCATCCAGTTGCCCCATGTGGATCAGGCCGAAGGGATGGCCAGGGTGCTGGTCGAGCAGCGCTTTCAGCTCGGCCATGCGCTGGTCTCGCGCTTTGGCACCGTAGTGCCGGGCCAGCCAGCGGAATTCGTAGTGCAAAATCACCGGCCAGCCTTTTGCGATCGCCTGCCGGATGGCCTCCTGCACCTGAGGCAGTTTGACCTCCAGATTAACCTCGCGCGCACGATCCCCCTTGGGCGCATGCACGAGGATGATCTCGCTCATGGCCTTGAAGGCAGGATTGCCGAGCTGTTCATTGAGCTGCCGGTAATAACCGGAGCGGTTCTGGTCGAAGGATCGGCTTTTGCTGCGCACCGAGGGCAAGATGCATTCCGGGTTGGCCGTACCGAGCTCTGACAGCGTGGCCGGCGTCACCTGCCCGCGCGCCGAGAGGATGACTTTCGCAACGTCGGCGCGTGCCAGAACGTCGAGCACGCGGGCGACCGGCACATCGTCGTCAAACTGGCTGTGCGCATCGATCAACGGCAGCGCGCTGGCAGCCCCATAGGCTGACCCCAACCCCACTAGGCAAAACAGGCCTGCGAGCACCAATTTCATTCGCTCCGCTCCTCCTCTTGATGCCCCGGGCACCCCGCCCGGCAAGCAAGACGAATGACCGTTTCATGGCCGGATAATTCCCTTGCGGACTCGCCAGAGCAGCGGCAAAAAGGCGACGAACCCCATGTTCTCCCGCGCTGCAAAGCATCATCAGAGGGCTGCGATGAAAGGCGCGTCGATTGGCGCTCCTGGCGGGGATCGTGCTGGAAGGCGCATCGGGATGCGGGTTGCAGGCCGGGTGCAAAACAGGCGATTGATGATGCCGTGTGCAAGGCGTAGGATGCAGGATGAATAGCGGCAGGCAAGCAGACCCCCATTTCCCAAAACCGGATCTTTGCTGACTTTGCGCCTCACACGCGCCATGATGCAACGACTATTTTCCTACAATTGCATTAAACATTTGGTATGCGCATCGAAGGCACTCTCTCCAAGTGGAATGACGACCGCGGTTTCGGCTTTATCACCCCGACCCAAGGTGGACAGGAGATTTTTGTCCATATTTCCACGTTCCCCAAGGACGGGATTCGCCCTACTCTCGGAGAAAAGCTCACCTTCGAGGTTGAAACCGACAACACCGGAAAGAAGCGGGCGAAGCACCTCTTTTGTCCAGACCGTACAACGGTTAAACGTCCTCTCACTGCACCTTCCCATAAACCTGCCCCACACCGCCGCAAGGAGCGTCCAAGCTTCTTCGCACTGGTCGTTCCGCTACTCGTCGTGATCGGGTTGGTTGTCTACGGTTATGGCGAATACACCCGCCGTGCCGCTCCGTTAACTGCAAACACAGCCAAACAAGACATCCAGACCCTGTCGCAGTCCTACACCTGCGACGGCCGCATCTACTGTTCACAAATGACGTCCTGCAGTGAAGCAAAATATTTCCTTCGCAATTGCCCCAACGTCAAAATGGATGGCAACAACGATGGCGTACCCTGCGAGCAACAGTGGTGCACAAGTCCTTTCGCAAAATAACAGAGCGTCAACGCACTCGGCCGTGGGCAGGCGGCTGCCTCGTTACGGCATCACCGAGTGCACGCGCTTGAGGCAGCGCAGGGTGAAGGTTGATCGGCTGTGCCGGATGCCGGGGATTTTGTAGAGCTTTTCGCGCAGGAAGCGCTCGTACCCGGCCGTGCCGGCCACGGCGACCTTGATGAGGTAGTCGTAGTCGCCGGTGACGAGGTAGGCTTCCATCACTTCCGGCAGGCAGGCCAGGGAATCGCCAAAGCGCTGGAAGATTTCGTCGTCGTGGCGATCGAGCGTGACTTCGATGATCACGGTATCCGGAAAGCCGAGGGACGTCTGATCGAGGATGGTCACGTACTCGGCGATCACGCCGCTGTTTTCCAGGGCGCGGACGCGGTTCCAGCAGGGCGTGGGCGAGAGGCTGACGGACTCGGCGAGTTTCTGATTGCTGATCCGGGCATCGCGGCTCAGGGCGCGCAGGATGCGCCGGTCGATGTCGTCCAGTTGTTCTTCTTTCATACGGGCCTCCGGGCAAATGGCAAACATTGAGAAGAATTACACAGCTCAAGGCAAAAATAAAAGAAGATTTATCTTTGAAACACCCAAAAACACAGAAAATTAAGAAGCACATTTCGCCCACAACCGGATAAGATTTTTCCGTACCCACAAGGTACGCCCTGCGGCCACCGGCACATCGCCCGGGCGGCAACGCGGCGGCACTTCCTACCGGGGGTGTTGCGCACCAACGCATTTGCATGCGGACGACGGGGTGTCGGGACAACGCGCCCGGCACCCCGTCCGCCTTTGCGGCGGGC
>CAZHFS010000182.1:0-3217 GCA_964531885.1 uncultured Propionivibrio sp. | reverse complement strand
TCAGCGAACCGGTTCGCGCTTTAACCGCGCTTCGCTGCGGAAGTCGAGCAAGGGCTGCACGGCGCGCCGGTAATCGGCGATTGCCGCACGCGGGATTTCGTCGCTGCGCAATTCGAGTTCGAGGCGATCGACCAGGCGCGTCGCGCTCGGCCGTTCCCGGCGGATGCTGGCGTGCAGTGGCGCGATGTCGACGCGCTCTTCGAACGCTTCTTCGTCGATGCGGAACGTCGCCGGGGCGTCGAGGGTGTGCTCGACCAGCACGCGCTGCACGTTATGCGGCAAGGCCAGGGGAATCTCGCGCTTGGAGTTGGTCACGCTCGGCAGGCGGGCGGTGAAGTCGCCGCGGCGGTATTCATACCGCCAGTTGGGGCCGGAGCGCTTGAACGGCTCGGGAATCTTGTAGCTCACGCGGATCTCGATTTCGTTGCGCGCCTTGTCGTCCTTGACCGTCGGCCCTTTGAGCAACTCGGCATCGGGATACAGGCCCGACATGTAGCTCCGGTAATTACGGCGCAGGGTGGGCGTATCCACGGCCTGCACGCTGCGCCGTTGCTGTTCGGCCAACAGGCCGCGATAGACCATGGTCTGGCTCAGCACGCCGCTGCCGTCGCCCTGCACTGCCATTTTTTCCGTCACGCGCAGGGTGCGGTCGTCCAGGCTGCCGGTATAGGGGGCGCGCACGAAGCCGGCATGCGGCCCGCCGAGCACGAGCAGATCGGCCCCGCCGTGCGGGCTGCCCAGGTGTTCGAGGCGGGAGACCTGGCCGCGCGCCGTACCGTCGAGCACGTGCAGGCGGCCATCGACCCACACCACCGCCACGGCATGGTTAAAGAGCATGGGCTCGGCCTCAAGGCGCGTCGGCAGACGCCCGTTGGTGGTGAGCATCAGCGCCGGCTGTGCGTCGAGCCCCAGATCGCGCAGCAGCCGGACCAGCAGCAGGCTGACGGCCTTGCAGTCGCCATACCGCAGCGTCAGGGTTTCGTCCGGCGCATGCGGACGGTGCGATCCTTCGCCAAAGAGCATGGCCACGTATCGGATCTCGCGCTGCACCCAATGCAGGGCGGCGGCCGCCCGCGCGGCATCGCCGTCGATGGCGCGCAGTTCGGCCAGGCGCTGGCGGTAGGCCTCGCCCTGCGGCGCGGTAGCCTGCGTGAACAGGGTGTTGCCCCACGCCGCCACGGCGGCCCAGTCGGCAAAGCTCGTCGCCTGCAAGAGGTCGTTCTGCGTCGCGCCGCTCGCCGCGTTGGTCTCGGTGGCCAGCACCGGCAGGTCGCGGTCGGTAAAGATGATGCGGCGTACCCCGTTGGCCGTGCTCTCGGTACGCGCGATCTTGCCCTGGCGGCTGCGCCGCGCATCGTCGTTGGGCAGCAGGCTGACGCGTACCGGCATGGCCTCGGGGATGTGGTAGACCGTGCGCCGCGACCAGACCGGGGCAAACGTCATGCTCCAGGGGTCGAGCGCGCGCACCTGCCCTCCCAGCAGGGGGTTGTGCGAAATGACGCTGAAGGCCAGCTCAAGGCGGTCGCCCACGCGGTAGTCGGGCATCTGGAAGAGGGCATTCACCCGCCCCTGGTAGACGGTGCTGCGCACGGTGTCGTTCACCAGGAAACGCGGCTTCACGCGCGGCAGCACGTCGATGCTCTCGCCGCCGCGCAAAAGGCGGGCGCGGTGCAGTTCGACCCGCTCGTAGCGCGGATCGAAGGGAATGTACTGCTGCCCCTCGTTCTGCATTTTGTTGCTGTCGGTCCCGCCCACCCGGGAGTGCACGAAGCGCTCGGTTCGCCCGTCGGCATGGAAGCGGTACTGCACATCAAACTGCTCGAAATGCACCGGCGCCGGGCTGCCCTGATGGGCGCCCGCTTCGGGCAAAACCCACTCCGGCAGCGGCGCCGCCTTGAAGGCCTTGGCCGCCAGGCGCACCACTTCGGCATCGGCCGCCGCCTGCCCACCCTCGGGCTCGCTCCCGGCCAGATCCTGCACACCCGACATGCAGCCGGCCAGGGAAATGAACAGTGCGGCACCGACCGCCTTCAGCCAAGGGTTCACGCACGACCTCCTTTGCTCGACACGAAACGACGGCGGACAAACACCACCGCAATGGCCGCATCATACACGCTCCGCCTGCCGCCCCAGGCCGGCCTGCAGGGCGCATGGATGCTTGATCCTGGCATGGCAAGGCTGGAAGGCGCATCTGGATGCGCCTTCCAGGGCAGTGTTTGATGACGCATCGCCAGAACCTTTCCAGCCGTCCTGCCGCCATTTTCTGCATCCGACGCGCACAGACCCGAACGGCGGTGCGAGAATATCGTCATGACGACTCCCCGCCTTCTCCTCACCGGCGCGACCGACGGCATCGGCCGGGCGCTGGCCCATGCCCTGCATGCCCGCGGCGTCCGCCTCGTGGCGCACGGCCGCTCGCCGGCCAAACTCGCCGAACTGGCCGCCGAGCTGCCCGGCATCGAAACCACGGTGGCCGACTTTGCCCGCCTCGCCGACGTCGCCGCCCTCGCCCAGCGCCTGCTCGCCGACGCAACGCCGCTCGATGGCCTGATCGCCAACGCCGGGGTGTTCATGACCGAGCGGGTGCTCACCGCCGACGCCTGCGAAACGAGCTTCCAGGTCAACCACCTGGCACACTTGCAGCTGATGCTCGACCTCCTTCCCTTGATGCCTGCCGGCAGCCGGATCACCGTGCTGGCGTCGACCAGCCACGAGAAGGTGCGCGCCGTCGATCTCAATAACCTCGACTGGGCGACCGACTTTGCCGGCTACCCCGCCTATGGTCTCGCCAAGCTCGCGCAAGTGGGCGCGGCCATGCAGCTTGCGCCGTCCCTGGCCGAGCGCGGGATCAGCATCCAGGCGCTCCACCCCGGCAGCATCCTCACCAAGCTCAACCTGACCGGCTGGGGCGGCGGCGGCAACCCCGACCCGGACGAAGCCGTCCGCCGGGTGCTCGATCTGGCCTTCGGCCCGCCCGCGCCGACCGGCCAATGGTGGGTGGATGGCCAAGCACGCCCGCCCAACGCCTTGCTGCTCGACCCGGCCCTGCGCGCGGCACTCTTTGCCAAAAGCCTGGCCATGATCGGCCGGGCCGCGCCATGAGCGCGGCGCCGGCCGGCGCTTTAACCGATTGCCCAACAATTTACCGACAATTCATCAAAAACCACAGGGGGTTTCATGTCTAACACTTTCATCCGCCGCGCCGGCATCGCCGCCG
>CAZHFS010000181.1:0-6242 GCA_964531885.1 uncultured Propionivibrio sp. | reverse complement strand
CCAACCGCGTTGAACCAGCTTCCCTTTGACCTTATCGAACGGCTGACGCCATTCGCGAAAGTCCCTGATCTTCGGCTTTGAATCCGCCAGTTTCAGGACACCACACAGGGAATAGCTGTATTGATAAACCACCAGACGTGCGTCGTCCTTGCGGAAGACACCAATCCGAATGGCTCTCATACAGCGGTGCTGGGCTTGCCATTTTGCCCACCGGAGGAGAACTTGCGTTCCCGGGTGAGGCGCGGCAACAAGGGGGCAATTAGCCCCTTGAGAGACTGCACTACTCATGACGTACCTCGTTTTCTGAGGACGTCATAAGCCCCGTTGGGGAGTATGAGTCCCCAAAGGGTTGCAGGTACCTAGCTCAAGTTGCTGAGCCAGATGTAAGCGGAGCGTATCGCTGCTCTGCTAGCGTTCTCGGTCACCCGAAAAACCTGCAGCCCGACAATGAAACTACGTCTGAGCTAAAAAATCTGGTGCCTAGACTTCAGGCAATTCGCATTTTGCGATCACACGTATTCCCATGTCAAGCCCCCTCCCCTACCCTACTTTCTACGGCCTGGGGCATGGTTTGAGGACTTCGCCAGCAACGCCTTCATGGCAGCCAACGAACTCTCAGCACGCTGATATTCCTCCTCCGTGCGCAGTCGCTTAGCCGGACGAACAGCGAGATCATCAATTGCCTTATGGAGCGCTTGTTGCGGCACCAGGGAACCTGCCTGCACAGCCCGCATGAAACGTCGGTCGAGCTTCATGGAGTTGTTGGTCAGTTGCCCATCCTGGACCAATTCGATCGTCCGGCTTGTGGCGTGAACCATGTAGGCCTTGCCAGTAGCTTTGCTCACCAGGACTCGGCCATCGAAAGCCTTGGCCCACGTCAGAACGGCGTCCTCTACGTGCTTACGCTGGGTGGTCCTTTTCACCCGATGTTGCTTCTTCGCCCGCTCGCTGCAGAGGTAACGAGCATCAATGCCCTCGTCGATGAACTTCTTGATATATCGATAACAATCGTTAGTAGTTGTTAGTTGTTTGATGCGTTCGCTTCTGTAGGCAACAAAGTCTGCAAGTTGCTGACCTGGTACTTGCCTTGCCAGAGTCTGGAGTTTGAACAACTGGCCGTAAGTCAGTCTTTTTTCCGTGATTAACCAAACCAGTTCCTGCGCCACTGATCGACCATCCAAACGGACAAATCCTGAGCGCGTGGACTGGTAGTTAACTGAAGCCTTTGGATACACCCTATGTTCCCCCGTATATATGGGGCCGTCTTTCAAACCGTCTATCATTTGGGCCTTCGACTCATCGCCTGGCTCTGAATTTTCGGGTGCGAAACGGGAGTCTTCAGACCAGCTCGTAGGTTCTCTGCTTGAGCCGTCAGCTTCACCAGGTCGGTACTCTTCAGATGCGAGCAATTTGGGTTTCGTAGGACTTGTTTCAGATGCCTGTTTTTTGTTGTTCACAGGAATAGGCGAATCATTGGTCTCGTTGGAAACGAGCCCGGCAATAACGCCCAGTTGCTCGGTAATCTGTACAAGACCTATATCGAGCATTCCGTCTTCAAGGCGCATTTGGCTATTTCGGACGATCAGGCCCTTCTTCTCCAGTTGAGTCATAGCGCGATAGACAGTCACCTCGCTACAGTCTGCGAGCTTTGCGATGGTGGCCTTTTTTGCAAACACAGGTGCGTAGGGATCGCTCGAGGAAACCCCTGAAGCAATTATTGCCTGAAGCACCCGGGCGGTCGCCCTGGTCAAGCCAAGATCCGATGATTTTTCCCACACCCGATAGATTGCAACGCGTACTGGCGATGGCCGGTTTCTATATCGAGCGGGGACCGCCACATCATCACGAAGTCTTTTCTTCGAGCAGCTTCCTCGCGATTTAGAAACAACACTATGCCCACCAACGTTCTTGTGAACTGTTGGCATGATTACCCCCCTCGGCTTATCCGCCGATTCAAATTCGATTGACTTGGGGGAAGAGGGTGTTTAGGATTCCAATTGTCTGATCGGGAGTCCTCAACAGTTCTCTCACCCCTAACGCCTCAAAGTTGCCGCTTTGGGGCGTTTCCTTTTTCAGGCCGCGAGAAGTCAAAGTTGCCGCTTCGACGTTCCACCGGCACAAAGTAAATCTGGTTAATTCATTTCCGGCCTCCAGAAAGACTTAGGCCCAGGTGGTTTGCCTGGGCCTAAGTCTTTGTCAGTTCTGTTTTGGTGGGGCTGGATTCCGGGCCGCCCCTTCAATCCCGTATCTAATGGTCCTCGCACGTTAACGTGCATCGAGTCTTTTCGCCGCTCAGAATGACCTTGCACGTTGACGTGCAGGGATTCGCGGCCAATCATGTTTTGCACGTTAACGTGCAGGGCGGTCCGCGACTTCGGACTCGGCCTTTGCACGTCAACGTGCAAAACGCACTGACGGTTGAGCAGGGAGGTGGGGCAGGGGAGGGCTTGCACGTCAACGTGCAATGCCGGGCGGCCGAGGCGCGCTTGCACGTTAACGTGCGGCGGTTCACGGCCAGTTGTGCTTTGCACGTTAACGTGCCGGGCGGCTCGAGTCTTCGGACTTGGCCTTTGCACGTCAACGTGCAAAACGCACTGACGGTAAAGCAGAGAGGTAGGGCAGGGGTAGGGTTGCACGTTAACGTGCAAGGTTTGCTGCACTGCAATGGGGCTGCACGTTAACGTGCAAGGGTGACATTGACGATGAGCGAAGGCCGCCCTCGCCGACGGCGGGAGGATTCTAGGCCTTTGCATCATCGCCAATGCAATCATTATTGATTCTTGCTGATCGTTACTGTTGAGATTTTGCCGTTTCGATAAAGCGTTGAAGCAGTTCGCTGATATCGTCATGGAGATCCTTGGCCAAATCATCCGGGACCTCGATCTGCATCTTCAGCACCTTGAGACCAGGGGTCTTCGACTTATATACGTCGTAACGCCCCCCGGGAGCGCCGGGTGTCGGAATGTCAAAACCACCATCACGGCGAAGACGCTTGCCGCGTTCTTCGCCTCCAGTCTTGTCCACTGGGCCTTCCTTGATTGCGGCCTCGATCTTCTTGTGGGTCATGTCGCGGAGGAGGGCGCTTTCCAGTAAGGAAAAGGCAAATTCGTCGCCGTGCTTTTCCAGAGCCCGATTGATCAGGTCGCCAAGGGAGCCGGAAAACTTATCGGGGTACTCCTGGCCCAGATCGATGAACCGCTTAGGTAGGGAGGCGAGCTTGATCAGACGCTGGACAGTGGTATGGCTATCGAGATCCAGGGCATCTGCAATCTGAACTTGGGTGTAGCCTTTGCCAACCAGTTCGATCGCACACATCCCCTTATCGAGAGGAGTTTCGTCGGCCGAGTCGTTGAGGATGCTCGAAAGCTTTGTCAGTGCCAGGCCGTCGTTCGGATCGACGTTGGTATCAACCAGGGCGTCCAGTTCGGGCTTGGAAATCTGCAGCGCTGCAAGACGGCGTGTTTCGCCGCCCAGGACCATGAAGTATCCCTCGTCCTCGCCAATGCCAGGGTAAACGTACAGGGGATCAACCTGACCCTCGACCTTCATGCTCTCGGCAATCTTCGTAATCCGCTTAGGCGGGCGAATCTTGCGAGCGTTGAAGGGCGACACCCGCAATTTGGTCACAGGAATCTTGATGACCTGTTGCTTCCCAACCAGGGTAAGCGTTGCGTGCTGGTTCTGATTGTTGTCAGCTGGCTGCTGCCGGGCCCCGGTGTCTTGAGGGGCAGCAGCCGGAGACTGTTCACGTTCGGGTTCCCCTTGCGCCGACGAAGGGGCCGGCGGCAGCCCTTGAAGGGGCATGTCCGGCTTTCTGATAGTCCGTTGTTTCATCAGTAATTCCTACCTTTATCCAGCGCGCGCTTTTGAAACTTCGTTGATCTTCTTGATCAGATGGTCAACGAAAACCCGATATTCCTTGACGGGTTGGCATGTCGGTTTAATGAGAGTCAGGGGCATGTAGTTGTCAGTGGACTTCGGGAATTCCTCGCTCTGGCTGATAGAGACTGGCGAGGTGTTATTCCGGTACTGCGACAACTTTTCCTGCATGCGGCCAACGCGCGGGAGGTTCGTGGAGTAGTAGGTCGGAAGGATGACGAGCTCGGGAGGCTTAACCTCGTGCTTGTACTCATGGCAGAGCGTCTTCACCTCGCCGATCAGGCGGGAAAGGCCCTTCACGGAGAATGATTCCATCTTCACCGGCGCGATCACGATGTCAGCGCTTGCGAGGGCATTGGTAGCGACGAAGCTGATGTTCGGTGGGCAATCGTAAAGAACGACGTCAAAATCACCTACGTTCAGCCCTGGGACATTCCCCGCAAGGGATTCCCTGAAAAACTTCTGGAAGACGAGTTCCCGCTTGCCGCCGCTTTTCGAAATGTCCTGTTCAAGGTCTGAAAAGAAGGTGTCAGCCGGGATGATGGCAGGGCCGCTCGGACCGAACGGATATTTGATGATGCTCGAGGCATCGACAGGTCGCCCATTGCGCTCGATGAAGGGGCCGCAGATGGTGGCGAAAGTGCCATCGACGATCGCATCGCTTGTCAGGCCGTTCTGTTCGGCTTCCTCGTGAGTGAAATCGGCCTCATAGCCCATGAGCTGGGTGAAGTTCGCCTGGATGTCGATATCGATACCCAGAACCCTGAGACCTTGGAGTTGCAGCTGAACAGCCACCTCCGCGGCGGTAGTGGTCTTCCCAGTCCCGCCCTTGATGATCTCGATGGCGATGACAACCGGCTTCTTTCCTTCGGGCGCCTTGGTTAGCTTCTTGGAGCGACGATATTCGGCAATCTGGAAGATGGTCGGCAGATCGAAGAGGCGAACTGCAGGCGCACTAGGATTGTCGTGGTTGGCCCGGCGCACTTCAATGCCACTCTCGGCAAGCGTGGTGCGTAGGGTGTTTTCCGACACGCCCAGCAAGGCGGCAGCAGACTTTAAGCGGTGCTCGACGTTGGCAACGTAAGCATAGGTAGGTCTTAGTTCGCTCATTTCGATTTGTCCTTATGGAGGCTTTTACGCATTATTCAAGTACGGGTGATTCATTGTCAATGGTATTTGGTAGGGTAAAACCCGTTTTATCCGGTTTTACCCTACCAACCGTTGCAATGTAACCACAATCGCACATGCGTTTTTGAACCGATTTATCTGCCCCCACAAGGGCGGTACATCCAAATCGCGCAAGTATGGTCGACACCTTGTAAACCGCAACGGCCAAACATCGCTCAAAAACGGCCTTTAGGTGTAGGAATGGACTCGGCATACACCTTTCATTGGTTCGCACCTTGTCCACAACGGACATCGACGGCAGGGCGGGAACGTATTGCTGGGGTGCCGAAATGGCGATACGATAATGACGTCTTGCCGGTGACCGGAGACGTGTCTTCGATGCCTTGTTTATACCGACGGCATGCTGTTCCACGGATTTTGGACATGCCTGGACGATGCCCGCCAAAACCCACGCCGGTTCGATGTTTGAATCGTATTTCCAGCATGGATGTTCCACGGAATTACGTCTGTTCCACGGCCGCGATAATTCATTTCTGCAGGGTTTGATAACGACTGTTACCATAGTGCTACTATGAGTGACGACCCGACCCCCCCCACCAAAAAACGCTCGAAACATTCGTACCGGGAAAAAATCCGGGAAGTGATTGCGCGCAGGCGGCTTAAAGGATTGTCCTGTTCCGTGCGCTCCATCCTGAAGGAAGCCGGAGGCGGTTCGGCCAGCACAGTGCTGGAGGAACTGGCGAATACGGACAAGCCTTTGCCTGCCGCCCTGGTGGGGCAGGAAACGACAAATCCTTACCAGAGGATTGTTGCCCTGGAGGACGCCATCAACGCCAGCATTGAGCGCGAACAGTCCCTGGACACCGAGAATGCAGTTTTGAAGGCCTCCCTTGAAGCCGCCCGAGCTGACGTCGATAAGCTGCTTGCTGGCCACCAGGACTCCCAGCGCCTGCTTCTGCAAGGAGTCGACGATCTCCGTCAGATGGTGAAGGCTGCTGCGCAAAATCCCTTGCCCCAGGGAATTATTGAGGCGGAGAGGCAGAAGGCTGCGCCGGCACCCACTGACGACAGCATCTTGTGGAAGGCTAGACATGACCAGCTCCTCCAGCGTTTCGTTGCCCTCGATGCCAAGAACCGGAAGCTGGCAGCCCAGCTGCACGATCTTGGCGTAGATGTCGATTAGCCCTGGATCGCATCTTCGCCAGCCAGCTTCCACATCAGATCGGAAGAGCGTC
>CAZHFS010000180.1:0-6291 GCA_964531885.1 uncultured Propionivibrio sp. | reverse complement strand
CGATTAGCGCGAGAGTGGCGAAATTGGTAGACGCACTGGATTTAGGTTCCAGCGCCGCAAGGCGTGGGGGTTCGACTCCCTTCTCTCGCACCACCGTCACCCCATCATCCGAGTCGCCGGTCGAACGGCACGAAACAAAAAGCCTTCAAGGAGTTGCAATGGAAACCACCGTGGAAACCAACGCCACCAACACCGCCGAAGCGGTTCAGCCGAGCGCGTTGGAGCGTCGTCTTGATCTTGCCGTGGCGCTTGCCGACCTCGACAAGGACATCGAGCAGCGCCTGAAGCGCATGAGCAAGAACGTCAAGATGCCTGGCTTCCGCCCCGGTAAGGTGCCGGCCAACATCGTCAAGCAGCAGTATGGCGCCCAGGCCCATAACGAAGCCATGAACGAGGCCATCGAGCGCGCCTTCAGCGACGCCGTGCGCAGCCAGCAGCTGCGCGTTGCCGGCTATCCGCGCATCGAGGCCAAAAAGACCGAAAGCACGACGCACATCGAGTTTTCGGCGATCTTCGAGGTTTATCCCCAATTTACCGTGGCCGATCTGAAGGATGTCGAGATCGAGCGCGCCCAACTCGAAGTCGGCGCCGCCGAACTCGACAACACCCTGGATGTCCTGCGCAAGCAGCGCGTCAACTACGAGCCGGTCGACCGCGCTGCCGCTGCTGGCGACAAAGTGACCATCGACTTCCTCGGCAAGAAGGACGGCGAGCCGTTCCAGGGCGGGCAAGCGCATGATTACCCCTTCGTGCTTGGTCAGGGCGCGATGCTGGCCGATTTCGAGCAAGCCGTGACGGGCCTTAAGGCGGGTGAGTCGAAGACTTTCGACATGACCTTCCCGGCCGAATACTTTGCCAAGGATCTCGCCGGTCAGGCGGTGACCTTCGAAGTGACGGTCAAGGAAGTGCGCGAAGCGATCCTGCCCGAGATTGACGAAGAGTTCGCCAAGACGCTCGGCGTTGGCGATGGCAGCGTCGAGAAGATGCGCGCTGAAATCGAAGCCAATCTGAAGCGCGAAGTGAAGAAGCGCCTGCAGTCCAAGAACAAGGACCAGGTCATGGAGGCGCTGCTCAAGGCCAATCCGATCGATGTGCCGAACGCGCTCGTCGAGATGGAGATTGAGCGCTTGATGAATGCAGCGCGTGCCGACATGGAGCAGCGTGGTGGCGCCAAGATGAAGGATTTCCCGATGCAGCGCGAGTGGTTCGTCGAGCAGGCCAAGCGCCGCGTGACGCTCGGTCTCGTGCTCTCGGAGGCGGTCAAGGTGCATCAGCTGCAGGCCAAGCCCGAGCAGGTCAAAGCCATCGTCGAGGAAGCCGCGCAGAGCTACGAGCATCCGGAAGAAGTCGTGCGCTGGTACTACGCCCAGCCGCAGCGTCTCTCGGAAATCGAGGGCGTGGCGATCGAAGATAATGTCGTCGCTTGGGCACTCTCGTCCGCCAAGGTTGTCGACAAGCAGATCGCCTTCGACGAACTGATGGGCCAGAAGGGCTGATCGCCCCGTTTTAACTGACAAGGAGCAGGCATGAGTCTGGATCGTTTCGCAGCACAAACCCCGTGGGATCCGCAAGCGCTCGGCATGGTGCCGATGGTCATCGAGCAGAGCGGGCGCGGCGAGCGCGCGTACGACATTTACTCCCGCCTGCTCAAGGAGCGGGTCGTCTTCCTGGTCGGCCCGGTCAATGACGCGACGGCCAATCTGGTCGTCGCCCAGCTCCTTTTCCTGGAAGCAGAAAATCCTGACAAGGACATCAGCTTCTACATCAACTCGCCGGGCGGTTCGGTGACCGCCGGCCTGTCGATTTATGACACCATGCAGTTCATCAAGCCCGACGTATCGACCCTGTGTCTTGGGCAGGCGTGCTCGATGGGCGCTTTTCTGCTGACCGCCGGGACCAAGGGTAAGCGTTTTGCCCTGCCGAATTCCCGTGTCATGATCCACCAGCCGATGGGCGGTTTCCAGGGGCAAGCCTCGGACATTGCCATCCACGCCAAGGAAATCCTGACCCTGCGCGGCAAGCTCAACGACATCATGGCCAAGCACACCGGGCAGCCGGTCGAGCGCATCGAGCGTGATACCGATCGCGATAACTTCCTGTCGGCGTCCGAGGCGGTCGAGTACGGGTTGATCGACAAGGTGCTCGAAACGCGTTCGGTTTGAGCCGCATTACCGCAACAACCGCTCATAGGATAGAGGTAGGCCGAAATGGCTGAGAAGAAAAACAGCAGCGAAAAATTGCTCTATTGCTCGTTCTGCGGCAAGAGTCAGCACGAAGTCAAAAAGCTGATCGCCGGTCCCTCGGTGTTCATCTGCGACGAGTGCATCGAACTGTGCAATGACATCGTGCGCGATGAGATCGGTGGCGACAAGGAGGGCAAGATGGTCAAGCCCGATCTGCCGGCGCCGCGCGAGATTTCGGCCCTGCTCGACCAATACGTGATTGGCCAGGAAACGGCCAAGCGCATTCTCGCCGTGGCGGTCTACAACCATTACAAGCGCTTGCGCCATCAGGGCAAGGCAGACAACGAAGTCGAGCTGTCCAAGAGCAATATTTTGCTCATCGGGCCGACCGGCTCGGGCAAGACGCTGCTCGCCCAAACCCTGGCGCGCATGCTTAACGTGCCCTTCGTGATGGCCGATGCAACGACGTTGACCGAGGCCGGTTACGTCGGTGAGGACGTCGAGAACATCATCCAGAAGCTTTTGCAGAAGTGCGATTACGACATCGAGAAAGCGCAGAAGGGCATCGTCTATATCGACGAAATCGACAAGATTTCGCGTAAGTCGGACAATCCGTCGATCACCCGCGACGTGTCGGGTGAGGGCGTGCAGCAGGCGCTGCTCAAATTGATCGAGGGGACCGTTGCCAGCGTGCCGCCGCAGGGTGGCCGCAAGCACCCGAATCAGGATTTTGTCCAAGTCGATACGACGAACATCCTCTTTATCTGCGGTGGGGCGTTTGACGGTCTGGAGAAAGTCATCCGCAATCGCTCCGAGAAAGGCGGCATGGGTTTTGGCGCCGAGGTGAAGAGCAAGGATGACAAGAAAGCCATCGGCGACGTGCTGCGTACCGTTGAGCCGGAAGACTTGATCAAGTTCGGCCTGATTCCCGAACTTATCGGCCGTCTGCCCGTGGTTGCCACGCTCGAGGAACTCTCGGTCGAGGCGCTGGTGCAGATCCTGATCGAGCCGAAGAATGCGCTGGTCAAGCAATACCAGAAACTGTTCTCGATGGAAGGCGTCGAGCTTGAAGTGCGCCCGGACGCCATGCAGGCCGTGGCCAAGCGCGCCATCGAGCGCAAGACCGGTGCTCGCGGTTTGCGGTCGATCCTGGAGTCGGCGCTGCTCGACACGATGTATGAACTTCCCGGTATCGAGGGAGTCACTAAGGTTGTGATTGACGAACACACCATTCGGGGGGAAGGTAAACCCCTGATGATTTATGCCGATACGGCCAAAGCGAAAGTCAAGGTCTCCGGCGCGAACTGAGCGCCACCTGTCCCACGGCGCCTTTTATGCCGTGGCTTGAATTACAGGGACTCGCCCCAAAGTACTTGGAGCGAGTCCTTATTCACTTAGAGCACAACGATGTCTACGACCCCTCCTACCTCTGACGAAGCCGTTGAATTGCCATTGCTGCCACTGCGTGATGTGGTGGTTTTTCCGCATATGGTGATTCCGCTATTTGTCGGCCGTCCGAAATCGATCAAGGCGCTTGAGGTGGCCATGGAGGCCGGCAACGGCATCCTCCTCGTGGCACAAAAATCGGCGGCCAAAGACGAACCCGAAGCGGAAGACCTCTATCACATCGGCTGCGTGGCCAATATTCTCCAGATGCTCAAGCTGCCTGACGGCACGGTCAAGGTGCTGGTTGAAGGCGTGCGCCGGGCTCAGGTCGAAGGCCTTACCCAGCGCGATGAAATGTTCGTCGCAACAGCGGTGGATGTGAGTGCGCGCGAGACGGGCGACCATGAAGTCGAGGCGTTGCGCCGGGCGGTGATTGCGCAGTTCGACCAGTACGTCAAGCTGAACAAAAAGATTCCGCCTGAAATCCTTACGTCGATCGCGAACATCGAAGAGGCCGGTCGCCTGGCTGATACCATTGCCGCCCATTTGCCGCTCAAACTCGAGCAGAAGCAGGAAGTGCTCGAGATGACCGAAATCCGGGCGCGCATCGATCGTCTGTTGACCCAGCTTGAAGCGGAAATCGACATTCTGCAGGTCGAAAAGCGCATCCGCGGGCGCGTCAAACGCCAGATGGAGAAAAGCCAGCGCGAGTACTACCTCAACGAGCAGGTCAAGGCCATCCAGAAGGAACTTGGCGAGGGCGAGGAAGGCGCCGATTACGAAGAACTCGACAAGAAGGCCAAGGCGGCAGGGCTGAGCAAGGAAGCCATGGCCAAGGTGCAGTCCGAGCTCAAGAAGCTCAAGCTGATGTCGCCGATGTCGGCCGAAGCCACCGTGGTGCGCAACTTCATCGAGACCCTGATCGGTCTGCCGTGGCGCAAGAAAACGCGTATCAGCCGCGATCTGACCGAGGCCGAGAAGGTACTCAACAAGGATCACTGGGGCCTTGAAAAGGTCAAGGAGCGCATTCTCGAATACCTGGCAGTGCAGCAGCGCGTTGACCGCCTCAAAGCCCCGATTCTCTGCCTAGTCGGGCCACCTGGCGTGGGCAAGACCTCGCTTGGCCAGTCGATCGCCACCGCGACCGGGCGCAAATTCGTGCGGATGAGCCTTGGCGGCGTGCGTGATGAAGCCGAAATTCGTGGCCATCGGCGTACCTATATCGGTTCGATGCCCGGCAAGATCCTGCAAAACATGACCAAGGTCGCAGTCCGGAACCCTCTCTTCCTGCTCGATGAAGTCGACAAGATGGGCCAGGATTTTCGCGGCGACCCGAGTTCGGCTCTGCTCGAAGTGCTTGATCCCGAGCAGAACTCGACCTTCGTCGATCATTACGTCGAAGTCGAGTATGACCTCTCGGAAGTCATGTTCGTGGCGACCGCCAATACGCTCAATATTCCGCCGCCGCTGCTGGATCGCATGGAGGTCATTCGCCTCTCGGGATACACCGAGGACGAGAAGATCAACATCGCCCAGCGCTACCTGTTGCCCAAGCAGATGAAGGCCAATGGCCTCAAGAAAACCGAGCTGACCGTGGCCGAGAGCGCGTTGCGCGATATCGTGCGCTACTACACCCGGGAAGCTGGTGTGCGTGCGCTTGAGCGCGACATCTCGAAAATCTGCCGCAAGGCCGTCAAAACGCTGTTGCTCAAGAAGAGCCAGACGAAGATGGCGGTTACGGCGCGCAATCTCGACAAGTTCCTCGGCGTGCGGCGCTACAGCTTTGGCGTTGCGGAACGCGAGAATCAGATCGGGCAGGTCACCGGTCTCGCCTGGACGGAAGTCGGGGGCGAACTGCTGACCATTGAATCCGTGGCCCTGCCGGGCAAGGGTAAAACCATCACCACCGGTTCGCTTGGCGAAGTGATGAAAGAGTCGGTGGAGGCCGCGCGATCCGTGGTGCGCGCGCGTGCGCGACGACTCGGGATCGTTGATGACGCTTTTGAGAAGAAGGACATCCACATCCACGTGCCTGAAGGGGCTACGCCGAAGGATGGTCCATCGGCAGGTATCGCCATGACCACCGCCCTCGTGTCTTCGTTGAGCGGTATCCCCGTGCGTTGCGACGTAGCCATGACCGGTGAAATCACCCTGCGCGGCGAGGTGCTGCCGATTGGTGGGCTCAAGGAAAAACTCCTTGCTGCCGTGCGTGGTGGTCTTGCCAAGGTGCTGATTCCCGAAGAGAACGTGCGTGATCTTGCTGACATTCCGGACAACATCAAGGGCAAGCTCGAGATCGTGCCGGTCAAATGGATCGATCAAGTGCTCGAGTTGGCGCTGGAGCGCGTGCCCGTCGCCTTGCCGGATGAGTCGGCCTCCGGGGAGGCAGCCGGGACGGAGAATCCGGAGAATCCACCTGCAAAAACGCTGCTTACGCATTGATTCGTAAAAGGCGCGCCCGGAGTGTGCTCCGGGCGTGCCGAAACCCTTGCTAATTCTGGGCTTGCCGGGTTTTTTCCGGTCTTGACATGCGGATTTTGTCCTTGCTATAACGCGCTTGCAGATTTCTCTGCACAATCTCTTTCTGGAGGGCGTTTCGTGAACAAATCCGACTTGATCGACCAGATCGCACAGTCCGCGGATCTGTCGAAAGCGGCCGCAGGCCGCGCGCTTGATGCAACCATTGCCGCCGTAAAAGTGGCACTCAAGAAAGGTGGGATGG
>CAZHFS010000179.1:0-6314 GCA_964531885.1 uncultured Propionivibrio sp. | reverse complement strand
AAGGCCGTCAAGGGCATGCTGCCCAAGGGGCCGCTCGGCTACGCCATGCTCAAGAAGATGAAGTGCTACGCTGGCGATGCGCATCCGCACGCTGCCCAGCAGCCGAAGGTTCTGGAACTCTAAGAGGTCGAAATGGCTGATAATTTCTTCTACGGCACCGGTCGTCGCAAAAGCGCCGTCGCGCGTGTGTTTATGAAGCGTGGCTCGGGCGCCATTGTCGTTAACGGCAAGCCGCTTGATGAGTATTTCTCGCGCGAAACGGGGCGCATGATCGTTCGCCAGCCGCTTGAACTGGTCGAGCAGACCGCCGGGTTTGATATCCAGGTTAATGTGTGTGGTGGTGGTGAGTCTGGGCAGGCTGGTGCTGTCCGCCACGGTATCACCCGTGCGTTGATCCAGTTTGACGCTGAGTTGAAGCCGGCTCTGTCGAAGGCTGGTTTTGTGACGCGTGACGCCCGCGAAGTTGAACGTAAAAAAGTCGGTCTGCACAAGGCGCGTCGCCGCAAGCAGTTCTCGAAGCGTTAATTTTTTTGCGCCGATCCTCAAAAGCCGCCTTGTGCGGCTTTTGTCTTTTTTGGCGCTGCAGACTATCATCCCTAGCCTGTTAAGGAGAATCGTATGATCAAGGTTGGTATCGTTGGCGGCACCGGATATACCGGGGTCGAACTCTTGCGCTTGCTGGCACAGCATCCGGATGTCGAAATTACGGCAATCACCTCGCGTGGCGAGGCAGGAACACCGGTTTCGAGTACCTACCCGAATTTACGCGGGCGCCTCGACCTTCGTTTCGAAGACCCGGCAGCGTGCAACCTTGCGTCATGCGACGTGGTGTTTTTTGCGACGCCCAATGGAATCGCCATGCAACAAGCGCCGGCTCTTCTCGATGCCGGGGTGAAGGTGATCGATCTGGCTGCCGATTTCCGGATCAAGGATGTTGCGGAGTGGGAGAAGTGGTACGGCATGCAGCATGCGAGCCCGGAGTGGGTTGCCAAGGCGGTTTATGGCTTGCCCGAAGTGAACCGAGCTGCAATTCGTGAAGCTCGCTTGATCGCCAATCCAGGCTGTTATCCAACAGCGGTTCAGTTGGGCTTCATGCCTTTGGTGGAGGCGGGGTTGGTCGATCTTGATCATTTGATCGCGGATGCCAAGTCAGGTGTTTCCGGTGCAGGGCGAAAAGCAGAATTGACGTCCTTGTTTTCAGAAGCGTCCGATAATTTCAAGGCTTACGGTGTGCCGGGGCATCGTCACCTGCCTGAAATCCGACAAGGTTTGGCGGGTTTTGCCGGGCGCCCGGTTGGTTTGACCTTTGTCCCCCATCTTACGCCGTTGATTCGAGGCATTCATGCCACTCTTTATGCACCGATCAAGCAGGGTGTGGACTTCCAGGAGCTCTTCGAGGCGCGGTATGCCGGCGAACCGTTTGTTGATGTCATGCCTGCTAAGTCGCATCCGGAAACCCGTTCCGTGCGCGCTGCGAATGTCTGTCGTATCGCGGTGCACCGGCCGCAAGGTGGCGATATGTTGGTGGTGCTTTCGGTGATCGATAATCTCGTCAAGGGGGCGGCGGGTCAGGCTGTGCAAAACATGAATATCATGTTCGGTCTGCCTGAAACGCAAGGTCTATGGCAGCTCCCGGTCCTGCCTTGAAGTTGCGCCGTTGGCGCCAGCGCTTCGGCATCAGTGCGCCGAAGATGGCGATTCGCACCCATGTGGCTTGGTATTGGAGAGCGCTGGCGGTTGTCGGTGCTCTCTCCCTTTCTTTGGTAATTGCCGCCTGGGTTTATGATACCGGTTTGCGCATGGCGGGGTTTCGAAGCAATGAGACGGGGCGGGAGATCCAGTCGCTGCGCAACCATGTCATGGAACTCGATACGGAGCTTACCAAGTTACGGGCCTTGGCCGGGGCGGGTGAGAGTCGCTTGCAGATCGAGCAAGCGGCATTGCGACAATTGACTTCGCAGGTGCGGGCCCTGGAGGCTGAGAATGCGGCTTTGAAGGAGGATCTGGCGCTGTTTGAGGGGTTGATGAGCGGGGCGCCGGCTGCAGTCTCTGACGAGGGGGGGGTCAGAGTTGAGCATTTGCGAGTCGAGCCCACGGGGGCGTCGGGGGAGTACCGCTACCGGATGCTGCTGGTTAATAACGCCAGTCGACAGGGGAAGGAATTTAAGGGAGTCCTTGAGTTGCAGATCAAGGGGGTGGTGGCAGGGAAAGATGCTACTATCAGCCTGCCTGAAGCCAGTGAGCGGAACGCGCCACGTTATCGAGTGGAATTCAGGTATTTCCAGCGACTGGATGGGGTGTTTGTCGTTCCTGAGGGGATGCGGGTTCAGTCGGTTGTGGTCGGCTTGCTTCAGGACGGGGTTGCGCGAGCTAAGCAGGAAGCGCGTCTTTAAGGAGTTTCCAATGTTTGGACAAAAAAAGGGGAGTGCCCCGCACACCAGTATCGATAGCCTGATCGGGGTTGGTACTCGCATCGAAGGGGATGTGTTTTTTTCCGGTGGCCTGCGGGTGGATGGTGAGGTCCGTGGAAGCATCTGCAGCGAAAATGAGCAAACCGGCACCTTGGTTGTCAGTGAAAAGGCCAGTGTTGAAGGCGCGATTCGTGTGGGGCATGTCGTGATCAACGGTACGGTCATTGGCCCTGTCTTTGCTGCGGAGTCCCTGGAACTCCTGCCCTCTGCTCGTGTCACAGGCGATGTTGAGTATCATCAGATCGAAATTCAGCAAGGTGCGGTGATTCAGGGGCGTTTGGTGCATCAGGCCAGCACCAAGGCGGTTGAATTGAAGTTGGCGTCAAGTAATTAGTCCCCTTGTTGGGAACATGGAAGGATAGAAATGAATACCGAAATCGATGTGGCGCTGCCATTTGTGTTTACCGACAGTGCGGCGAATAAAGTCAAAGAACTGATCGAGGAAGAGGGAAATCCAGAGCTTAAACTGCGAGTCTTTGTGACAGGTGGTGGGTGTTCTGGTTTTCAATATGGGTTTACCTTCGATGAGGTGGCCAACGACGACGACACGACAATGCAAAAAAACGGCGTCACCCTGTTGGTGGACCCCATGAGCTATCAGTATCTCGTGGGTGCAGAAATCGACTACACCGAAGGTCTTGAGGGGTCGCAGTTCGTAATCAAAAATCCGAATGCAACCTCAACCTGTGGCTGTGGTTCGTCCTTCTCGG
This sequence comes from uncultured Propionivibrio sp., assembly GCA_964531885.1. Taxonomy (GTDB): domain Bacteria; phylum Pseudomonadota; class Gammaproteobacteria; order Burkholderiales; family Rhodocyclaceae; genus Propionivibrio. The sequence goes on along the minus strand of CAZHFS010000179.1, from coordinate 3,133 downwards.
CGTGATTTGCTGAGGGGCTTCTGATAATAAAAAAGGCGGCCGCGGCCGCCTTTTTTATTATCAGTCGGATTCATTCAATGGAGGCGACGGTCATTTGTCGCGCCATTTCGAGGTGGCTTAGGCTAGGTTCGATCGCTTTTTTGAAAGTGGCAATTTGGCTGGCTTCGAGCGGAAGCGATGCGGGAAGGTTGATCGCCATTGGGTTGACCTGCTGGCCGTTGATTCGGAACTCGTAATGCAGGTGTGGGCCGGTGGCTATGCCGGTTTGTCCGACGTAGCCAATGGTGTCGCCTTGACTGACTCGCGATCCTTTCTTTATGCCACTTGCGAAGCCGCTCAGGTGGCCGTAGGCCGTGGTGTAGGCACCTTGGTGTTTGAGTACGACGAGGTTGCCATATCCGCCTTGGCGGCCAGCAAATTCGACGGTCCCGTCAGCGACAGACCTGACTTTGGTTCCGGTGGGCGCGGCATAGTCGATGCCTTTGTGGGCGCGTGTGATCTGCAATACAGGGTGCACGCGGGCATTCGAGAAGCCCGATGTCACGCGAGAAAATTCAAGCGGTGTGCGCAGGAAGGCTTTGCGCAAGGCTTTTCCGTCGGCTGAGTAGTAGCCGCCTTTGTTGTCCTTGCCTTGATGCCAAAAAGCGGTATAGGTCCGGTTGTTGTTGATGAATTCGGCGGCGATGATGCGTCCGCTACGAATCGTTTGGCCGTTGAGGGTCATTGATTCGTATACCACCGAGAAGCGATCTCCCTTGCGCAGGTCGCGATAGAAATCGATGTCCGCGGCGAAGATTTCGGCGAGCTGCGTGGCAATGGCATCCGGAATGCCGGCCGCGTCGGTGGCGCCGAACAGGGAGTTGCGAATCTCGCCTGACTTGATCACGTTGCTGGTGTGCGAAGGTCTGGTTTGTTCGCTGACCTTGAAAGTGCTGCCCTGACGTTCGACAACGAGAATGGTGTCCTTGCCGTTGAGGGGGAAATAAAGGGTTTGCAAGTTCCCGATGTCCGTCGTTCGCGCCGTGACAGGTTTGCCTGGGCGGAGCTGGCGGGCAATGACTTGCGTCGCTTCGTTGCGACGAATGAATTCGAGCGCAGCAGGTTCCGTGATCCCGAGTCGGGACAGTAGCGTGCTGACGGTGTCAGAGCGCTGGACGCGATCTTCGTAGAGGTAGGTGTGTGCAGTCCCGGACAGTACAACGGCTGACTGGGTCGAGAGTTGTTCGAGAACTGTAGTGAGTTCGATCGGCGCTTCATCACCAGCCGGGGTGATGGCGAACGCGGTAACCATTCCGAGCAAAGCAACGCCGCCTGCCCCGGCAACTGCCCAGCGGTGCCGCTGCAGTCGTTCGATGGTTCGGGCGGAATGCGCTAGAATCTGGCTCTTTGAATGTTTCATGAGCGACTTCCGGCAAAAAAACTCCGGTGAGTCTAACAAAAAAGCTCCAGACTGAATACCGTGGGGCGATCGATTGAGGTTTGGCATGTTGAGTGTTGAAGAAAGTCTGGCGCTGATCAAGCGCGGCTCGGATGAGTTGTTGATTGAGGCGGAATTGGTCGAAAAATTGAAGAGCGGGCGTCCGCTCCGTGTCAAAGCTGGCTTTGACCCGACCGCGCCGGATCTGCACCTTGGGCATACGGTGCTGATTAACAAGCTTCGCCATTTTCAGGATCTCGGCCACCACGTCATGTTTCTGATTGGCGATTTCACCGGGATGATCGGTGATCCGAGCGGCAAGAATGCGGCGCGTCCGCCGCTTTCCCGCGAACAGGTGCTCGAGAATGCCAAAACCTATCAGGAGCAAGTGTTTAAAATCCTTGATCCGGACAAGACCGAGATCTGCTTCAACTCACAGTGGATTGAGCCGCTCGGCGCCTCGGGCATGATCCGTCTGGCGGCGCAACACACAGTGGCGCGGATGCTGGAGCGAGACGATTTTGCGAAGCGTTATCGCAACGGGCAGCCGATTGCGATTCACGAGTTTCTCTACCCGCTGTGCCAGGGGTATGACTCCGTGGCGATGAAGGCGGACGTCGAATTGGGTGGTACGGATCAAAAATTCAACCTGCTCGTCGGTCGAGAGTTGCAGAAGCATTATGGGCAGTCGCCCCAGTGCGTCTTGATGATGCCTTTGCTCGAAGGCCTCGATGGTGTTAACAAGATGTCAAAGTCCCTCGGCAATTACGTCGGGATCAGTGAGCCGCCACGTGAAATCTTTGGCAAGTTGATGTCGATTACTGATGAGCTGATGTGGCGCTACTATGAATTGCTCTCATTCCGTTCGGCGGCAGAGATAGCTGATCTGCGCCGTGAGGTGGGCGATGGGCGTAATCCACGTGATGCCAAGGTGATGTTCGCGCAGGAAATCGTGGCGCGGTTCCATGGGGCTGCGGCGGCTGAAGATGCGTTGGCGGATTTTGAGGCGCGGTTCAAGCAAGGTGCGATCCCCGACGATATCCAGGAAGTTGCGCTGCAGGCTGTCGAAGGTGGTTTGCCCGTCGTGCAGGTTTTGCGACTGTCTGGGTTGACGGCCAGTACGTCGGAGGCGATGCGCATGATTGCCCAGGGCGGGGTTAAAATTGACGGAGAAAAGGTTGCTGACAAAGAGGTTGTCATCCCGGTCGGTGCATCGCATGTTCTACAGGTTGGGAAGCGCAAGTTCGCGCGGGTGACCGTTTCCTGATCGTGTTGCTGCTCTGAAGAAAAGCCCATGTATGTGATTGCATGGGCTTTTTTCTTTTGAGGTGTTGGTTGTGTGTGTTGTGGGATAAGAAAGTGTTGTTTTGGTGTTGACGGGTGGGGATGTGGTGTGTAGAATGCCGGTCTTTCGTTGCTCACGCAGCGGCGAAAAAGCTGTTGGAAATCAACGGTTTGGTCTTTTTGGTTGTAAGTTTTGCGGTTTTGAGATGTTTTAAAAAACTGCTTGACGGCGACGAAATGATCTGTAAAATGCGCACCTTCGCTGAACGACACGTTGAGCGAACGAACTGAAAGGTTCGGGTGGCAAGTTCTTTAAAAACTAGACGATTGATAGGTGTGGGTTCTTGGTCTTGCTGATCACGTTTCGGCGTGATGCTAAAAAGATGAAGTAACTCGCACGATGTAAAAAGTCTGTGGATCAGAGATGGTCTG
>CAZHFS010000178.1:0-6343 GCA_964531885.1 uncultured Propionivibrio sp. | reverse complement strand
AGGAAGTCCCGGCCAGCAAGCGCTCGCCGGAGATGGGCGTGCAGTGCTTCAACGTGGCCACGGCCTATACCGCCTGGCGCGCCCTGGCGCACGGCGAACCGGTCATTTCGCGCATTGTGACGTTGACCGGCAACGTCGAGACGCCACGTAACTGGGAAGTCCCGCTCGGCACGCCGATCGCCGACCTCCTGCCGCTCGCCCACCCCCTGCCCGGCACCGACCGCTATCTGATGGGCGGCCCGATGATGGGCTTTGAACTGCCCGGTCTCGACGCACCGATCGTCAAGGCCAGCAATTGCATCATCGCCGGCTCGCCGGCGCTGTTCCCGCCGCCGCCGCCGGAGATGCCCTGCATCCGTTGCGGCGCTTGCGCCGAAGCCTGCCCGCACGAACTGCAGCCCTTTGAGCTCTACTGGTTCTCGCGTGCCAAGAACTTCGGCAAGGCCCAGGAATACGAACTCTTCGACTGCATCGAATGCGGTTGCTGCAGCTATGTGTGCCCGTCGCGCATCCCGCTCGTCCAGTATTTCCGCTTTGCCAAGAGCGAAATCTGGGCGCGCGAGCGCGAGAAGAATCAGGCCGATGCCGCCAAGGCACGTTTCGAATTCCGCAACGAGCGGGAAGAGCGCGAAAAAGCCGAAAAGGCCGAACGTCTGGCCAAGGCCGCAGCAGCCAAAGCGGCAGCGGCACAGGCCGCCAAAGCCAGCGACAGCGAAGCGACAACGGACAAGGCCGAAACCCCGGCACCGGTCGATGCCGAAGCCGCCAAGAAGGCGGCCATCGCCGCCGCGATGGAGCGCGCCCGCCAGCAACGCGAAGCCGTCCAACCGAAGAACACCGACGAGACAGCCCTCAGTGCGGCGCAACGGCAGGAAATCGCCGAGATTGAAGCCCGGCGCGCCCCACTGCAGACGGCGCAAACTGACGTCGCCGACGCCGAGCGCACCGAGGCGGGGAAAACCCAATCATGAATTTCAACAGCCCACCCTACCTGAGCCAGGAGATCAGCGTCCGACGCATCATGGTGCAGGTACTCCTCGCCCTGCTGCCGGCAATCGCTGCCTACACCTGGCTGGTCGGCCCCGTCATCCTTGTCCAGCTCGGTATTGCCAGCGTCGTCGCCCTGGCGGCCGAGGCCGTCATGCTGCGCCTGCGCGGCAAGCCGCTCGCGCTCTTTCTGGGCGACGGCAGCGTGGTGGTCACCGCCTGGCTCATCGTCCTGGCTTTTCCGCCGCTCGCCCCATGGTGGCTGACGTTGGTCGGCGTACTGCTCGCCGTCGTGGTCGCCAAACACCTCTACGGCGGACTCGGACAAAACCCCTTCAACCCGGCGATGGTCGCCTTCGCTGCGTGCATTGTGTCCTTCCCCGCCCTGATGGCGCAGTGGCCACCCGTCCATCCTGACGCCGGCTTCGCCGACCAACTGGCCATCATCTTCGGGCAAGCTCAGCGTCTCGACGCCATGAGCGGCGCAACCCCGCTTGACGCGTTAAAGACCGCGCTCAAGCTCGGGGCAGACAGTTCCGTCGCCAATACCCGCGCCTCAGGTGTCTTCGGCCTGCTCGGCGGGCATGGCTGGGAATGGGTTGCCGGCGCCTATCTGCTCGGCGGCCTGTGGCTCTTGCAGCGCAAGGTAATCGGCTGGCATGCGCCGGTGGCCTTCCTGGCTGGCGTGGCGCTGATGGCCACCCCGCTCTGGCTGTGGCAACCCGCACAGTACGCCGACCCGCTGTTTCACATCTTCTCGGGAGGAACGCTGCTAGGCGCTTTCTTCATCGTCACCGACCCGGTCTCGGGATGCACGACGCCACGCGGCAAACTGATCTTCGGTCTCGCCGCCGGCGTACTCGCTTACCTGATCCGGGTCTTCGGCGCCTACCCGGACGGCGTCGCCTTTGCCATCCTGCTGCTCAACCTGTGCGCGCCGCTGATCGACCTGTACACCCAGCCGCCGATCTTCGGGCACAAGAAGCCATGACGCACCCCGCCAAACCGCACAAGCCGCTCACCGCACCGCGCATGGCCATGCGCACCGCGGTCATCCTGTTCGCCTTCGTCGTGATTTTCACCGCCCTGCTCGCTGGCGCCTACAAGTTCACGCTACCGGCCATCGAAGCGGCTGCGAACGAAGAAAAAATGAAACTGATCGGTGAGGTGCTGCCGCGCAGCGCCTACGACAACGATCTGCTCAAGGACACCCTCACCCTCGGCCCCAGCCCCGAACTCGGCCTAGATACGGCCACCACCGCCTATCGCGCCCGGCGCGGCGGCCAGGCCGTGGCCCTGGTCTTCGAAACCGTGGCGCCCGATGGCTACGCCGGCAAAATCCGCCTGATCCTGGCCATCAGCCCAGACGGCACCCTGTACGGCGTGCGCGTCACCCAGCACAAGGAAACCCCGGGCCTAGGCGACTACATCGAACCGAAAAAAGACAAAAACAAGGAACGCCCTTGGATCACCCAGTTCGACGGGCTTAATCCAGCCGCGAGCGACGCGCGCGCCTGGCAAGTGAAAAAGGACGGCGGCCGTTTCGACGCCGTGGCCGGCGCGACGGTCACCCCGCGCGCCGTAGTCAAGGCCGTGCGCCGCGCCGCCCTGTACGTCGAGGCGCAGCGCGCCGTGTTGTTTGCCGAGCAAGGAGGCCAGCCATGACCCGTGATGAATTCCGCAGCATCGCCGCTAACGGCGTCTGGAAACAGAACACCAGCCTGGTCCAGATTCTTGGCCTGTGCCCGTTGCTGGCGGTCACCACCAATCTGGTCAACGGTGCCATGCTCTCGCTGGCCACCATCCTGGTGATGGCCCTCTCAGGCTTTGCGGTCGCCAGCCTGCGCAACCTTATTCCGCACGAGATCCGCATCCCGGTCTTCATCCTCATCGTGGCCGCCCTGGTGACCATCGTCGACCTGTTGTTCAACGCCCTGCTGCACGACCTCTACCTGGTGCTGGGCATCTTCATCCCGCTGATCGTTACCAACTGCATCGTGCTGGCCCGCGTCGAGGCTTTCGCAGCCAAGAACCCGCCCTGGCACTCGGCGCTCGACGGCGTGTTCATGGGCATCGGCATGCTGTGGACGCTGTCCCTGCTCGGCGGCCTGCGCGAACTGATCGGCGGCGGCACCCTGTTCGCAGGCATCGACATGGTCATCCCGGGTTTAACACCGTTGCACCTCCTGCCGGCCGATTACCCCGGCCTGATGCTCGGCATGCTCCCGCCCGGCGCCTTCATCCTGCTCGGCTGCCTGATCGCCGGCAAGAACTGGCTCGAAGCGCGCGCCGCCGCCCGCCGCAAGGCGCCCCCCCCAGCCCCCGTCAGCACTGCCGGCTGCCACTGACCAACCTTTAATCACAACGACACAACGCACACGACGTTTATTGAGTTTGGCTTTTGGTTGTGTCCGTTGTGGTTAAAATCCTTTTTCAGCCATGAACGCCGCCCAGCGCACCGAACTTTTCCGCCGCCTGCGCGCCGCCAACCCGGCGCCGACCACCGAGCTTGAATACGCGTCGACCTTTCAGTTGCTCGTCGCGGTGATTCTTTCAGCGCAGGCCACCGACAAGAGCGTCAACCTCGCCACCCGCCGCCTGTTTGCCGACGCGCCCACGCCACAGGCCATGCTGGCGCTCGGTGAGGACGGCCTGGCGCAGTACATCAATCGCATTGGCCTTTACCGCAACAAAGCCAAGAACGTCATCGCCACCTGTGCCCGTCTCCTTGAGCAGCATGGCGGCGAGGTTCCCCACGATCGCGAGGCGCTGGAAGCACTCCCCGGCGTCGGCCGCAAGACGGCCAACGTGGTGCTCAACACAGCCTTTGGCGAAGCCACGATCGCCGTCGACACGCACATTTTTCGTCTGGCCAACCGCCTGCGCCTGGCGCCGGGCAAAACCCCGCTCGCCGTCGAAAAAGCCCTTTTGAAACGTATCCCGGCAGAATTCCTGCAAGATGCACACCACTGGCTGATCCTGCACGGCCGCTACGTATGCAAGGCGCGCAAGCCAGAATGCTGGCGCTGCGAGCTTACCGACCTCTGCGCCTTCCGCGACAAGAATCTCGACTGAGCCGCAGATCGCCTGACGCGCCAACAGTCACCTGGCAAGCGCCCCGGATGGTGCATGCGCATGCCAAAGGCCTAGCCTCTCTGGATATTGCCCTGCCCCTCGGTTATAATCGACCGATTTCGCCCAGAAATCCCCCCGCTTTGTTCGATCAGGACCCCGCATACGGCGCGGTCCTGGTTTCGTGCAAGCCATTTTTGGAGAAAAAAATGCCCACCCCGCACGACACAGGGCTCGCCACAAACGAGTCTGCCTCCGGCAAGGTCAGCAGTTACGGCTGGAAAGCGCTGGCCGGATCGACCGTCGGCTACGCCATGGACGGTTTCGACCTGCTCATCCTCGGTTTCATGCTTTCTGCGATATCGGCCGACCTGCAACTCACTCCGACGCAAGCCGGCTCGCTGGTGACCTGGACGCTGGTTGGCGCCGTTGCCGGCGGCATCATCTTCGGCGCCCTGAGCGACCGTTACGGTCGGATCCGTGTTCTGGCCTGGACCATCGTCCTGTTTGCCGTGTTCACCGGCCTGTGCGCCTTCGCACAAGGGTACTGGGATCTCCTGATCTACCGCACCATCGCCGGCATCGGCCTGGGTGGCGAATTCGGCATCGGTATGGCGCTCGCCGCCGAAGCCTGGCCGGCCAAATACCGCGCCCGAGCCACCTCCTACGTCGCGCTCGGCTGGCAGATCGGCGTACTCGGGGCGGCGCTGCTCACCCCGCTGCTGCTGCCCTCGATCGGCTGGCGTGGCATGTTCCTCGTCGGCGTCATCCCGGCCTTCGTCGCCTGGTTCATCCGGGCCAAACTGCACGAACCCGAACTCTTCGTAAAGAGTACGGAAAAACGCCGTTCGCTCGGCGAAGCCTTCCGCCTGCTGATCAAGGACAAGGCCACCACCAAGATCAGCGCCGGCATCGTCGTGCTCTGCTCGGTACAGAACTTCGGTTACTACGGCATCATGATCTGGATGCCAAGCTTCCTTTCCAAGCAACTGGGCTTTAACCTCACCAAATCGTCGATGTGGACCGCCGTGACCATCCTCGGCATGATGTTCGGCATCTGGGCCTTTGGCCAGATCGCCGACCGCATCGGGCGCAAGCCAAGCTTCCTGCTTTTCCAGGCTGGCGCGGTGGTGATGGTTCTCCTCTATTCCAACCTGACCGACCCGACGACCCTGCTCTGGGCCGGCGCGCTGCTCGGCATGTTCGTCAACGGCATGCTCGGCGGCTACGGTGCCCTGATGGCCGAAGCCTATCCGACCGAAGCCCGGGCGACGGCGCAGAACGTACTCTTCAATATCGGACGCGGCGTCGGCGGCTTCGGCCCGATCGTCGTCGGCACCCTGGCCACGAGCTACTCCTTCCAGACCGCGATCGGTCTGCTGGCCACGATTTATGTCCTGGACATGCTGGCAACCAAATACCTGATCCCGGAACTCAAGGGCACCGAGCTCAAATAAGCGCTCGCAGACGGGGCGTCGCGCGGCCTGGCCGCCCGGCGCCCCATGTTTTTCTATAGAATCGACCCTAAGCCTTCGCCGCGCGCGGCGATTCCCCGACTGTTTTCAAGCATCGCACGAAAGGAGCACCATGAGCTTCCCGACCCTCGCCGACGCCTTCGCCCGCTCGGGCGCCGGAACCGACGATTTCAAGCGCCTGTACAAGGGGGCCTTTGAACTGATGAAGAGTGATTCAGCCAACGCCGCCTTATATTTTGTGATCGGCGTCGCGGCGCATGCCTATGTCACGCAATACGAAGACCAGGGCGTTGCCCCGGAAATCTCGGAAGCGGCCAAGAACGCCTTCGTCGCCTGGAACGCCAAAATCACCGATGCCCTTGCTACCGACCCGGCAGCGCGCCTTGCGTTACTTGGCGATGTGGCAACGGCCTACCAGTTCGACGTGCATAACTTCTAGTCCCCGACCGCAGGCCTGCAATTACCATGTTCAACCCCTCACGCGAACAGGTCCGCAGCTTTTTCTGCGAGGCCTGGCGCAAGCGCTGCGCCCGTGAAGTCGTCACCGGTGCCGAGGCTGTCGCCGCCGACCTGATCGAGCAGCACCCCGAATACCACGCGCTCCTCGGGCAACCCGAGAGTGCGCTGGAACAGGAATTCACGCCGGAAACCGGGCGCATGAATCCGTTCCTGCACCTCTCGCTCCACTTGGCGATCGCCGAGCAGATCAGCATCGACCAGCCACCCGGCATCCGCGCCGAGTACGAACGATTGCGCCAGAAACTCGACGTCCACGACGCCGAACATGCGGTCATGGAATGCCTGGGCGA
>CAZHFS010000177.1:0-6344 GCA_964531885.1 uncultured Propionivibrio sp. | reverse complement strand
AAGCGATTGCTGTGTCATCTTGTGTGTCGTCCCAAACGAGGCTTGCAAAAGCGGCAGATGCTAGAATGCGCACCTTCATCCGCAAAAGCCTGAATTTTAGCTGAAATCAACGCCGCGCGCGCTGCCCGTACCGCGCCGCCACCACTCCTCCATGCGCCAGCTCATCCTTGAACTCCTTCCCGAAGCACCACCGAGCCTCGAAAATTTCGTCGCGGGCGGCAATGGCGAGGCCCTGACCGGTCTGGCCCGCTGGCTGTCGCCTGAGAACCGCGAACCCTCGGTCTTCCTGTGGGGCGACTGCGGCGCAGGGAAAAGCCACCTGCTGCGCGCCAGCGGGGCCGTGTATCACGATGCCGAGAACGACCCGGAGCTAGCAGCAGCCCGCGCCGACGAGCCGTTTCACGCCGTCGACAACGTGCATGCACTCAACCCCGAAGGGCAGATTGCGCTTTTCAATCTATTCAACCGCCTGCGCGCGCGCGGCGGCCGCCTGCTTACCGCCGCCAACCTGCCGCCGTTACAGCTCGCTCTACGCGAGGATCTGCGCACCCGACTTGGCTCAGGACTGATCTACCGATTGCACCCGCTGACCGATGACGAGCAGATGGCCGCGCTACGCGCCCAAGCTGAGGCTCGCGGACTGCGCCTGACGACGGAGGGACTCACCTATCTCGTCAGCCGCGCGCCGCGCGACATGCGCAGCCTGAGCGCGCTGCTCGCCGCCCTTGACCGATACTCGCTCGAGCACAAGCGCCCGATCACCGTCCCGCTCCTGCGCGAAGTATTACAGGCCACCCCTGAAGCGTAAGGGCCGCTCCGGATTCAACCATTCCCATTGCCATGAAAGACAACCATGCAACTTGCTCTGTTTGACCTTGATAACACCCTACTGGCGGGCGACAGCGATTACGAGTGGACGCAGCACCTGATCAGCAAGGGCATTCTCGACCGTGAACAGTTTGAACGACGCAATGCGGCTTTCTTCGAGCAATACAAGGCAGGCACCCTCAACATCATCGAGTTTCTCGACTTTCAGCTGCAATCGTTGAGCAACAATCAACGCGCCGACCTGGATCGCTGGCACGCCGAATTCATGGCCGAACGGATTCGCCCGATGATTGGCCGCAAAGCGCGCGACCTGGTTGAGCGTCATCTGGCGGCAGGTGATCTGTGCGCCATCGTCACCGCCACCAACAGTTTCGTGACCGGACCAATCGCTCGTGAATTCGGCATCCCGCACCTCATTGCCACGATTCCGGCACAGGAGAACGGGCAGTTCACCGGCAAACCTCGCGGCACTCCGTCGTTCCGCGAAGGAAAGATCGAGCGGGTTGAAGCCTGGCTCGAATCCATGGGTCTGTGGTGGCACGCATTCGAACGCAGCTGGTTTTACAGCGATTCGCTCAATGATCTCCCCTTGCTTGCCTGCGTCACCGACCCGATCGCCGTCGACCCCGACGCCACCTTGCGCAGCCACGCCGAAGCGCAAGGCTGGACGATCCTCAACCTGCACATCTGACAAACACGATTAAGCGGCTGATTTACAGAGACATTCCGGTTACAATACGAGCTTTTGCCGAATTCTTCGGCCGCAAACCAATCCAAGGATGATTCGTAAATTCATCTCCCGCGTCTTCGGACGCAAGCCTGGCCACCCGCGCCCCGTCGTACTCGAAGCCGATCAGCACGGCATCCGCCGCGAGGACATCAGCAGCGGTAGCAGACGTACCGTCGAAACCCTTCAGCAACACGGCTACCAGGCCTTCGTCGTCGGCGGCGCCGTGCGCGACCTGCTGGCCGGACTCCCCCCCAAGGACTACGACGTCGCGACGAACGCCACGCCAGAGCAAGTGCGCCAATGCTTCCGGCGCGCCCGCATCATCGGCCGCCGCTTCCAGATCGTGCACGTCATGATGGGACAGGAAATCATCGAGGTCACCACCTTCCGTGGGCACCACGAACAGCACACCGACGAGCGCCGGGCCCAGACCGACGAGACAGGTCGCGTCCTGCGCGACAATGTGTTCGGAAATCAGCAGGACGACGCCGCCCGCCGCGATTTCACGGTAAACGCCCTGTACTACGACCCGAGCAGTGGCAAGGTCATCGACTACCATGGAGGGGCCGACGATATCCGCAAGCGCACCTTGCGCATGATCGGAGAGCCTAGCCAGCGCTATCGTGAAGACCCGGTGCGTATGCTCCGGGCCGTGCGTCTGGCAGCAAAACTCGATTTCACCATCGAACAGAAGACCCGCGATCCGATCCGCGAACTCGCCGACCTGATCGATGGCGTTCCGCCCTCGCGCCTGTTCGACGAAATGCTCAAGCTGCTGACCTCCGGACACGCCGTCGACTGCGTCACCCGCTTGCGTGCAGAAGGGCTGCACCACGGACTCCTGCCGCTGCTCGACGTGATTCTTGAACAACCGCTCGGCGAACGCTTCGTGATGCTGGCGCTGGCCAACACCGACAAACGCATCCGCAGCAACAAGCCCGTCTCCCCCGGTTTTCTTTTCGCCACGCTGCTCTGGCACGAAGTACTCGCCAAATGGGAGGCGCTCAAAGAGGGTGGCGAACGCCCAATACCGGCACTTTATCTGGCCATGGACAACGTGCTCGACGTGCAGGCCGAGAAACTGGCCATCACCCGTCGGATTGCCGGCGACATCAAGGATATTTGGGCGCTGCAGCCTCGCTTCGAGCAACGTTCAGGCAAGCGCCCCTATGGTTTGCTCGAGCAACCGCGCTTCCGTGCCGGCTATGATTTTCTGCTGCTGCGAGCACAGTCCGGCGAAGTCGATGCAGAGCTCGCCGAGTGGTGGACGGGATTCATCGAGCGCGACGGAGATGATCGCAACGCCATGCTCCTGCCACCCAGTGCCGACGGTGCCAAAAAGAAACGTCGGCGTCGGCGCAAACCCGCCGGAGGCGCAGCCCAATCGGCTTGAGCCACACAACCGACGTCCGCTTTCCTGCCATGTCACTTGCATTCATCGCGCTCGGCGCCAATCTGGACGATCCGGTCGGCCAACTGCGTGCCGCACTCGATAGCCTCGCCGCGCTGCCAGACAGCCGACTCGTCCGTTCCTCGTCTTTCTACCGGACAGCACCGATCGGCGCGCCCGGCCAACCCGACTACATCAACGCTGTCGCCGCGCTGCAAACCACACTTGCTCCGGCCACCCTGCTTGCCGAACTTCTGGATATCGAACAGCACTTTGGCCGGCAACGCGAATTCCACAACGCCCCGCGCACACTCGACCTTGACCTGCTGCTCTACGACCAGCTGAGCATCGACCAGCCCGGACTGCAGGTACCGCACCCACGCCTGCATCTCAGAGCCTTTGTCGTCGTGCCCCTGGCCGAAATCGCGCCGGACATCACCTTGCCCGGCCGCGGCACGCTGGCTGCCTGGCTACCGGCTACGGCCATGCAAAGAATCAGCAAACTATGATTGCCGAACTCCGCATCCCGGCACTGTGGCAAACCGTATTGCTTCTGTCTGCCTCGAACGTCTTCATGACTTTTGCCTGGTACTCGCATCTCAAGCACCTCAACGACCGCCCCTGGTGGATTGCGGCACTGATCGCCTGGGGCATCGCACTGTTCGAATACCTGTTGCAGGTTCCGGCCAATCGCATCGGCCATGCCGAACTCTCCCTGGCCCAGCTCAAGATTCTGCAGGAAGCGATCACCCTGACGGTCTTTGTGCCCTTCGTCGTTTTCTATATGCAACAACCGCTCAAGCTTGACTATCTGTGGGCTGCCCTGTGTATCCTAGGCGCCATCTATTTCGTCTTCCGCTCATAGGCGCACTGTCCGCCACGCGCACCGCTTCCGAATTCAAGCATTTTCCCGATTTTCCTTTCCAGCGAGACCACACCGTGTCCTCTCAAGCCCCACAACGGCGCCTCAGCCAGCTTGATCTGGCCCGCATGCGCGCCAACGGCGACAAAATCGCCATGCTCACCTGCTATGACGCAAGCTTCGCCGCATTATGCGACGCCCAAGGCGTCGACGTTTTGCTCATCGGCGATTCGCTTGGCATGGTCCTGCAGGGCCACGATTCGACCCTGCCGGTCAGTGTTGCCGACATGGCCTATCACACCACGTCGGTTGCACGTGGCTGCCAGCGCGCCCTGATCGTCACCGACATGCCATTCGGCAGCTTCCAGGAAAGCCCGGCACTGGCCTTTCGCAACGCGGCCACCCTGCTGGCGGCGGGAGCGCAGATGGTCAAACTCGAAGGGGGCGTGGACATGGCGGAGACCACCCATTTCCTGACCCGACGCGGCATTCCCGTCTGCGCACACGTGGGCCTCACGCCACAATCGGTCCACCAGCTCGGCGGCTACCGGGTGCAGGGCAAGGACGAAAGCGGTGCCGCGCAACTCATCGCCGATGCCAAGGCGCAGCAAGAAGCGGGCGCCAGCCTGATTGTCCTCGAAGCCATCCCTGCGCCCCTCGCCGCTGCCGTCACACAGCAATTGCACATCCCGACCATCGGCATCGGCGCCGGCGCCGACTGTTCCGGCCAGGTGCTCGTACTGCACGACATGCTCGACATTGCCCCAGGCCGCAAGGCACGCTTCGTCAAGAATTTCATGTCCGGCCAGGCTTCGATCGGCGACGCCATCGCCGCTTACGTGCGCGAGGTGAAAACCGGCACCTTCCCGGCCAGCGAACACTGCTATTGATTTGGCGCACAGGACATCGATCATGCACATTCATCCCCGCATCGCCGACCTGCGCACCGCACTTGCGGATCGCGGCAAAATCGTCTTCGTCCCGACCATGGGCAACCTGCACGCAGGGCACATCAGCCTGATGGAACAGGCCCGCGCCCACGGCGACACCGTAGTCGCCAGCATTTTCGTGAACCGCTTGCAATTCGGCCCCAGCGAAGACTTCGACAAATACCCGCGCACCTTCGCTGACGACTGCGCCAAGCTCGAAGCTGCCGGCGTCGATTTTGTCTTCGCCCCGGACGAAAACGAGCTCTACCCTGAACCGCAGGGTTACCAGGTCGACCCGCCTGACATCCAGAACCTGCTCGAAGGCGAGTTCCGCCCAGGACACTTCCGCGGGGTGGCGACTGTCGTCCTCAAGCTTTTCAACATTGTCCAGCCGCAGGTCGCCATTTTCGGCAAGAAGGATTACCAACAGCTGATGGTGTTGCGCAACATGACCCGACAGCTGGCGCTCCCGATCGAGATTGTCGGCGGCGAAACTGTCCGGGCCGAAGACGGCCTGGCCTTATCCTCACGCAACGGCTACCTGACCCCGGAGCAGCGCACCGAGGCCCCGCGCCTCGCACGCGCCCTGCGCGATCTGCGCATGGCCGTACTGCTGGGCATCTACGACTTCGAACGCCTCGAGCGCGTCGCGCGCGAGGAACTCGACTCGCACGGCTGGCAAACCGACTATATCTCGGTCCGCCGCCAATCCGATCTCGCGCCGCCTCAAGCCGGCGACCGATCGCTTGTCGCCCTGGCAGCAAGCCGTCTGGGCAGCACCCGGCTGATCGACAACATCGAGATCGAGATCAGATCGCCGGCCGAACGATCGCCCATGGGTTGACACCACGACCCGAGCGACTAGAATTTTCACCCTTTCCTGTAAAGAAACTGAGCACGACCATGTTACGAACGATGCTGAAGTCCAAACTGCACCGCGTGACGACTACGCACGCCGAGCTGCATTACGAGGGGTCCTGCGCCATCGACCTCAACCTGCTCGAAGCGGCGGACATCGTCGAGCACGAACGGATCGACATCTGGAACGTCAATAACGGCGAACGCTTCTCGACCTATGCCATCCGCGCCGAGCGCGGCTCAGGCATCATTTCGGTCAACGGATCGGCCGCGCGCCGCGCTGCACCGGGCGATCTCCTGATCATCGCCAGCTTTGCCCAGTATGACGATGGCGAGCGCGCCAACTACGCACCCAAGCTCGTTTACGTTGACGCCCAGAACCGCATCAACCGTACGGGCAACGGGGTGCCAGAACAGTCCGCCTGAGCGCCCGACCCGGCGTGCTGGCGCTGCGCTCATTGCAGCGCCCCACTCCCTGTCCTCCCGTCCTTTCCTGTTCGGTTCAGGCCGACCCCATCGAAACGCAGCCCCCCCGACCGCCGCCAGGCAGATCGGGGTTTGCGTTCGTCCATAGCCGACCCCGGCTGATTTGGCTAGAATGATCCGCTAAAGCCGCTGCGGCACGCGCTTCCCGCACAACGCAGGCATCAACGACCTCGGCTCACCCCTGTTATTCCCCACGAAAGGACCGTCATGGATCGCATCTTCAATTTCAGCGCTGGCCCGGCCACGCTTCCCCTGAACGTA
>CAZHFS010000176.1:0-6358 GCA_964531885.1 uncultured Propionivibrio sp. | reverse complement strand
GTCCGCTCAGAAGGCGGTTAGGCGCCGGACTGGACATACCTGCCGACGCACCACCGTCATCATGCAAACATCATTCCTTGTGCTCAACGATGACGCACTGGTAAACGCCACCGAAGAAGGTACGTTTGCGCCAGGTGAATTTATCGGCCTGGGCGGCGTAGTGACTGATTTCCCGCTTCCAGAGCGCTTCGGCAAACGGCTCAAGGTAGTGGTTCACCAGCTTGAGAATGTACCGAATCGGCTGCCATTTGGCCGGATTGTGGTAATCGACGAACACAGCCTTGCTGCCTTTTGGCAGTTTGGAGAGCATGTGATTGACGATCTCGTACTTCTTCTCTTCCGGCACTTCGTGCAAAAGGAAGAAGCTGCAGATCAGATCGTAGCCTTGCTCGTCGCCCTGAAATGCCGCCGCATCGCTGCGAATCACCTTGGCCCAGTCCAACCCGGCAAGTTTGCGCGTGCCGTGCTCAATCTGGATGGGCGTCACGTCGGTCAGATGAAATACGCCCTGCGGGCCGACCTTATGGGCAACGCGCGTAACAAGATCACCGTAAACGTGAGCCAGCTGCCAGACGCGCGAACCTTCCTTGATTTCACTGAGGTAGGCTCGCATCAGTCGCTGATCGTTCAGGAACAGGAGGATACGGACCACGATGTTGCGGTCCAGTGCGCGCACCCATCTGGGATCGACATACGCCCAGTCGTAAACCTCGGTCATGTATTCCGGAACCCCGTCGTAATAGGGGTCCACCGCCAACGTCGGGTGATTCTTGGTCATTTCTCGATCCTATACAGTCAAATTCCAGGCCGTCGGCACCACGCCGGTCACCGGAATCTGGTGCGGCCAACTCAACAGAGGAAACACAACAAAACGCAGGATTATCCCTGAGCTTTGCCCTCCGGTCAAACACACCCTGCCTCATACCGAAGTCATGAAATCCTTGTCTTTCATGACATTGCGCCAGCCCAGCATTCGCAGGCCATCCAGAGGCAACAAGAATAGTTCTCAGGGCACCCTGCCTTTTTTCACGGCAAAGCTCAAGGCGGCAAGGCTTCGAAGAGAGCGGCAAGGTCCTCTTCGCCGAATTTGAGATCAACCCGATGATCCTCGGACAGGATGCCCGCAGCAAGTTCCGATTTCCGCTCCTGCAACGCCAGGATTTTCTCCTCGATACTGCCAGCCACGATCAACTTGTAGACAAACACCGGTTTATCCTGACCAAGACGGTGCGCCCGGTCTGTTGCCTGGTTCTCGACGGCCGGATTCCACCAGGGATCATAGTGGATCACCGTATCGGCCGCCGTAAGATTCAGGCCAACACCACCGGCCTTGAGACTGATCAGGAAGATCTGCACCTCACCCGACTGGAAACGCCGCACCGGCAATTCGCGATCGGTTGTATCACCGGTCAGAAGCACATACTCAAGCCCAGCCTGTTGCAACTCCTGCTCGATCAAGGCCAGCATGCTTGTAAACTGGGAAAAAATCAGGATGCGTCGCCCTTCATCCACCAATTCAGGAACAAGCGTCATGAGCAATTCGAGTTTGGCCCGCTCATGCACTCGCTGCGCCGCAATCGAACGCACAAGGCGAGGATCACAACACACTTGGCGCAATTTGAGCAGTGCATCAAGGATAACGAACTGGCTTCGCCCGAATCCCTTGCTGGCCACCTCCTCGCGCACCATGGCATCCATTGCCGCTCGCACGGTCTCATAAAGATCGCGCTGCCCTCCGGTCAGTTCAACGGTACGCACGATGACCGTCTTGGGCGGCAGTTCGCGCGCCACATCTTCTTTTTTTCGCCGCAGGACAAATGGGCGAATACGCCGCGCAAGCAGTTGACGACGATCATCATCACCCAGCTTTTCTATCGGCGTCCGCCAATAACGAAGAAAATTGGCACTGCTCCCAAGGAAGCCCGGCAGCAGGAAATCAAACTGACTCCACAACTCACCCAGGTGGTTCTCAAGCGGCGTACCGGTAAGACACAGGCGATGCCGCGCATCGAGCCGCCGCACGACTTCGGCACCTTGGCTACGCGCATTCTTGACCGTCTGGGCTTCATCGAGAATGAGCAGATGGTACCGATATTGCGTCAGCTCAGTCGCATCACGCCAAAGCAGAGGATAGGTTGTCAGAACAACATCATAATTCGGGATTTCGCCAAAGCGGCTCTTACGCTCCGCGCCATGCAAGGAAAGCAGCCTGAGGCTCGGCGCAAAGCGTTCCACCTCATCCTTCCAATTGAAGACCAGCGAAGTCGGCAGAACAATCAGCGCCGGACGGTCAAGTCGACCGGACTCTTTTTCGATCAACAGGTGGGCCAAAGCCTGGGCCGTCTTGCCAAGCCCCATGTCATCCGCCAGGATTCCGGAGAGGCTATTGCGGCGCAAAAACTGCAACCAGGATACGCCCTCCTTCTGATACGGCCTCAATTGCAGCCCAAGACTGGTCGGCGGCTCGATATCGGCCACCCCTTGAGCAGCCATCAATTTTTCGGCCAGTGCCAGAATATCCGCCTGACCACGGAACTGCCAACGCCCCGGATCACTTAGCGCAGCAAGACGCTCGGCATCAAAACGTGACACCCGTAAAGTCGGCCCACCATGAAAACCATCGAAGAGATCGATTAACATGGTGGCCAGGGGTTTGAGACGCCCGGCCGGAACACGAACGCGCTTACTGGTTGGCGTTTTCAGATCGATAGGTTCCGCATCGTCGATTTCCCGCAAAAGCGGCAAATCCAGCCAACGTGGATCTCGCCGGAAAAGCGCGGCAAGAAGCGGGGCAAGCGGCATACGCACGCCTTCAACCACGACGCCCATATCAAGCTCGAACCAACTCCCTGCACTCTCGTCCGGGTTGACGAGCACGGCATCCCAGGCTTCAACCTCCAGGGCGTGATGCCTGAAATCGTCATCAAACGAAATCTCCCACCCTGAATGCTTAAGCGCATCCAGCCCCCCCTGCATGACTACAGCCCATTCATCTTCATTGGCCAAGCCATAAGGCGACTCGGGCATTGCGCCTGCGGCATGCAAGACATATCCCGGCACCTTCTGAAAGCCGCTTGCCGCCAAATGATCGAGCAACGCCTGCTCGCGTTCGACTCGACGGACGACACGCACCGTCTCTCCGTCGGGAAACGTGTAAAACTCGTGCGGATCACCCGGCAAAAATTCGGCGTCCTGATAGCGGAACATCGGCAGCGCGACATCGAAAACGCCGTCATCAGCCGCCTCGTAATCACGCCAACTGCGCCGACCAAGCACGTCAATCGTGCACAAATGAAGCACACACACCGGCGCCGCGTCGATACAGCGCATGGTCGCCACGCCTTCCTCCACCGGGATAGGGAGTTCCGGCGCCAGTTCGCTCAAGGTTTCGGCGACCAGCGCAGCTTCCTTTTCCGTGAGCGGCGGCAGGGACATAAGCCGGCCGACGACGGCTGGATTGCCTGGCACTTCGAGTGGCCCGACACAACCTTCATCCAGATCGACATACCAGGGCGGATCGAGCGGCACGACTAGGCTAGCCTCTGGCGTCGCTTTCAGACAGGGCCGCTGACGCTTATTGCTATCAAGTCGCCAGCTGACGGTCGCCGGCCGTGCATCGGAAAGGCGCAACGGTGAACAATCAACCGCAGGGTAAAGCCGGCCGCTTTGTGCCATGCGTTGCATAATCTCCGCGCCGTGCTTTGGCCCAAGACCAAATGCCCTCAAGCCACTGTCATGGCCTCGCTCGGCCCACAGCATGCGCAGGATCGGCAAATCCTCATCGATGACAAAAGGAGGCGGTTTAAGCAATGCACGATCAACAGCCCACCACTCTTCAGCGCTATCGACCTCCCGACCTTTATGGACCGTCACGCCAAAGCGCAGACCATCGCGAGCCCAGTGCAAGCGATAAAAAAGCTGATTCCGATTAAGCGCCGCCCGGCCGGTCTTCTTGCTGACCGCCACCGAGACACGACGCAATTCCTCTACCCAGGAGAGCACCCCGGGGTTGATACGATCCTTGTCCTGCACGTCTTGTTATTTCCTTGATACCACGACACCTCACCCTCGCCGAGCGCCTATTGCGCCGACACAGCGCTCGGTTTAGTCGCGGAAATTTCCGTACTTGATCGGAAAATCGGTGATCTTTTTGGTTACATCGGCAATACATGCCTGCAACTCGTCACGCTTGGCGCCCTGAACACGCACCGTATCGCCCTGAATCGAAGCCTGGACCTTGAGTTTGGAGTCCTTGATCAGCTTGACAATCTTCTTGGCAAGTTCGGATTCGATACCGATTTTGATCTTCAGCTCCTGCTTGACCTTATTGCCAGAGACCTTCTGTACGGCCTGGTGATCAAGGCGCTTGACGCTCTCCTTCTCCTTTTTTTCCATCGCCGGAAAGAGAATGTCCTTGATCTGGTCAAGTTGAAAATCAGAATCCCCGTGCAGGGTAATGATTTTGTCTTTTTCGTTAAGCTCGACTTTTGCGGAAGTTCCTTTGAAGTCGTAGCGTGCATCAATCTGACGGCTGGTCACGTCGATTGCGTTTTTCAGCGCCACCATGTCCGCTTCGGAAGAGAAGTCAAAGGACGGCATAAGGTCTCCCTGTGTAGATGTGAAGACGCGCCGGGCTGTAAAGCGCGGCGCGCAGGAATACTCGGATCGGCGTTCAGCCGAAATGACAGACGTAATGGTACGGTTCGTCGCAGGCAATCTCGAAAGAGGAGTTACCCGGCACATCGAACGATTGGCCCAATCCGTAGGTAGTCCATCCGGTCTCGCCCGCAAGCCGCACCCGACACGAGCCACCCACGCATTCCATAACTTCCGGCGCGCCGGTATTGAAAGTCAGCGATGACGGCAAAATAACGCCCACCGTTTTTTTGCTGCCGTCCTGAAATTGCACGGTATGACTGACGCACTTGCCGTCAAAGTAGACATTGGCCTGCTTAACGACGCTCACGTGATCGAATTGCGACATGATGCTTACCCCAGAATGCGCTGCAGTATGCCCTTGGAAACAAAACCGAGCATACCGAACGCGAGAACAAAAAACAGTACGAAGGTGCCTACCTTGCCGGCCTTCGATTTCCAGGCGAGTTCGCCGATGATGAACAACATGAACAGCATGAAGGCCGCCAACCCGAAGGTCATGCCAAACTCCGCCACCTGCTCCTCTGTATACCCGAACATCGACCAACCCATCCTGTCTCAAGCTTGCTGCCAAACGCCTATACTGCCCGCAGGCGCAGCCACCTTCCAATCAAACCTCGACGCGACCGAGCACCAGGTACTCCATCAATGCTTTCTGCACGTGCAGGCGGTTCTCCGCCTCATCCCAGACAAGACTCTGCGGCCCATCAATCACTTCCGCGGAAACCTCCTCGCCCCGATGCGCCGGCAGGCAATGCAGGAAAATAGCATCCGGATTGGCGACAGACATCATTTCGGCATCGACCTGCCAGTCGGCAAAGGCCTTGCGCCGCACATCGTTCTCGGCCTCAAAACCCATCGACGTCCAGACATCGGTCGTCACGATGTCGGCACCGCGCGCCGCCTCCATTGGATCCGCAAAGGTCCGGAAATGCGTCGTACCCTGCAAGCCAAGATTATCCGGGTTGATCTCGTACCCGGGGGGGGTCGAAACATGAACTGTAAACCCGAGCACTTCTGCCGCCTGCAGCCAGGTATTGCACATATTGTTTGAATCGCCGATCCAGGCCACCGTCTTCCCGGCGATCGGACCACGCTGTTCGATATACGTGTAGATATCGGCCATAATCTGGCACGGGTGATACTCATTGGTCAGCCCATTGATCACCGGCACCCGCGAATGGCTGGCCAGACGCTCGACGATATCCTGCTCAAAAGTACGGATCATGATCACGTCGCTCATGCGCGAAATCACCTGCGCCGCATCTTCGACGGGTTCGCCGCGACCAAGCTGCGAGTCGCGTGTATTGAGATAGATCGCTGCACCGCCGAGTTGCTGCACCCCCGCCTCGAAGGACAGGCGCGTACGCGTACTGGCCTTCTCGAAAATCATCACCAGCGTGCGGTCGGAGAGTGGCCAGTACCGTTTGTAGGCCTTGAACTGCTCCTTGATCCAGCGCGTCCGCTCGAAGAGATAGTCATACTCGTCGCGTGAGAAGTCCTTAAACTGCAAGTAATGCTTAACGCCCGTTTTCATCGTCATGTCCTGCTTTCGTTCAGACGGTCAAAAAAGTCCGGATCAGCTTGGCGAGCCGCACCACCAGTTCGCGCGCGTCGTCTTCATTGAAGTTGAGCGCAGGCAGAAGGCGAACGACATTGTCGGCCGTGACGTTGATCAAAACACCCGCCTCCAGGCCTTTCA
>CAZHFS010000175.1:0-6370 GCA_964531885.1 uncultured Propionivibrio sp. | reverse complement strand
TACAGCGGCGCCAGTCTGAACGATGTCTATCTTGAGAAAAATGGCCGTTACCGGCTTGACCGCTATCACCTGATCCGGAGCCGGGCTTTGGCTGACAGCATGGCTGCCTTGCTATGCGACGTGTTCCGTGGCCATTCCGCCGTGCGTCCACTCGATAGCGCACAACGCTCCAAGACGACGGATCTGCGCCAGGCGATCGCCCAGTTCAGGCGGCAATTGCGCAAATCGCGTTATGCCTTTGCTGCTGGACGTATCGGGGCTGGCGAAGTTGGCATCACGCCTTTGCTTGGCCTTGGCATGCGCCACAATGAACTCAATGCCGTCCTGCTACAGTTGGTGCGTCGGGCCCGTCGTCGCCTGGTGCTACTCACGCCGTATTTCAACCTGCCGGGTCCCTTGCGCCGGGCAATTGACCGGCAGATTCGAGCCGGTTGCCGGATTACCCTGATTGTCGGCGACAAGACGGCGAACGACTTCTATATCCCGCCCGACGAGCCATACAAGACGATCGGTGCTTTGCCCTACCTTTATGAGGCCAACCTGCGTCGTTTTTGCCAGGCACATCAGCGGGCGATCGAGCGCGGCCAGCTGGAGATCCGCCTCTGGAAGCACGGCAACAACACGTATCACCTCAAAGGGCTCTTGATCGATGACGATTACGCCCTGATCACCGGCAATAATCTGAATCCCCGGGCGTGGCGTCTCGATCTTGAGAACGGTCTGTTGATCCACGATCCGCAGAAGCGCTTGCGGGAACAGCACGAGGCCGAACTGGCGCGCATCCTTAAGCACACTGTGCGCGTCGATGGGCCGAACAGTCTGGAAGAGGTCGAGTCCTATCCGGCCCCGGTTCAAAGGCTGATGCGTCGTCTGGCGCGCGTACGGGCGGACCGTCTGGTCAACCAGATGCTCTAGCGGCGTCGCAGCAATCCGGGTGGCGGCTCAATTGTCGGTTACCCCAGCGGCAAATTCCATCGATTGCACCGACAGGCAGGCCGCGATGCCCGTGGCAATGGCGTCGGCCATGCGTTCCTGGCGTTGCGGATCGCGCAGTTCAAGTTCTTCGGCACGGTGCTTGATCACCCCTGCTTCGAACAGCACGGCAGGCAGCGTGGTGCGATAGAGCACCACCAGATTGTCGTAGTAATGCACGGCATTGGCCACGTCGGCATAGGGTCGTTCCTTGCCAGGCAGCGAATCGGCGTGGTGCGTCGCAGCCACAAAACCTAGTCGGCGCAGTCGGCTGCCGATGGCAGAGGCGCAGCGCAGGCTGGTTGCCAGATCCGGGTTGTCGCGCGACACGAAAAAGGAAAAACCGCGATGCACGTCGCTGTAGGTCTGCACTGTGCCGTCCCACTCCCACTCGCTGAGCAGGTGAGGTTGAACCGAATCGTGATGGATCGAGAAGAAGAAGGTACTGCCCGCCGCAGCCTGCGGACGGGCGGGCAGGCTGTCGATGCGCCCGTCGGCGTTGATCGGACGCACCCCTAAGCCTCGCTCGGCCAGTGCACGACCAACCTTGGCTGCGAGTACCTGGTTGAAAAAAAATTCGCTGCGCCCACGGGCGCTGACCGCGCCGCTGGCGGCCAGGGTGTGGCCGACGTCGACAGCGACCTCGGCACGCGGCATTGCTGGTTCTCCGCACAGGGAGGCAGGGGAAGCGCCCAGGCCGAGCAGGGCGATGAAGAAGCGCAGGAGAAATCGATTTCGGCTCAAAAATCGCGTTCGGCTTCCCAGAGGATGAAGCCGCCTTCCTTGTTGGTCCATTCAAGTAAATTGATCAGCGGCTGGGCGCGTTGCCCGAGGCTGACCCCGATGCGCCCGGCTTTGCGTGCTTCGGCGCGTTCCTCGTCCTCGTCGCGTTCATCGACGCCATCCCGCTGATCCTCGTGTTCCTTGCTCTGCTGCGCCATGCGATCTTCCTGCACGGCTTGGCGCAGGCGGGCGATGGCATCGGGCAACTGTTCCTTGGTGAACACGCCGCGTGCGGTGCATTCCTTGCCGATGATGTCAAAAAGGCGCCGCGCGTGTTCGGCGAACATGATCATTTCGCCAGAGGTGTTCGATGTCAGTTTGACCAGCATACGGACTCCCGAGGTAAGCGCAGGGCCAAGCCCGGCATGCCCGCATTGTAGCGCGCGGGATGCGCCTTGACCGCGTGCGCTGCGCCGCTTATGGTTTCGCCATTTGGGTGATGGATACCGCCATGAGACTTCTCCTGCTCAGCAATTCCATGCGCGAAGGCATGGGCTACCTTGAACACGCACGCCAGCCGCTCACCGATTTTCTCTCAGGGCACGTCGATCGGCTGCTCTTCATTCCCTACGCGGCAGTGACACGCAGCTATGACGACTATGAGGCGCTCGCTGCGCCGATCTTTGCCTCTTTGGGCATTCGCGTCGAAGGCATTCACCGCTTTGCCGATCCCGTCGCAGCGGTTCGCGATGCGCAGGGGGTGATGATCGGCGGGGGCAATACCTGGAAACTGCGCCGTACCCTGCACGACAATGGCCTGTTGCCGGAGATCGCCGCGCGGGTACGGGCGGGGGTTCCGTATGTCGGTTGGAGTGCCGGATCCAACGTGGCCTGTCCGACGATCATGACCACCAACGATATGCCGATCATCGATCCCATGGGTCTCGAGGCCTTGAACCTGGTGCCGTTCCAGATCAATCCGCATTACCTGCATGGCAATCCACCTGGCTTCAAGGGCGAAACGCGCGAGGAACGCATTATCGAATTCCTCACCCTGAATCCGCAGCGTACGGTAGCCGGTTTGCGCGAAGGTGCAGGCTTCCGTGTCGAAGGTGAGTCGATCGAACTCGTTGGCGATGCCCAATGCCGCGTGTTCCGGCACGGCCAGACGCCGCTTGAGCTGACGCCAGGCGATGACTGTGCCTTTTTGCTGCGGGCCGGCTGACCGACACAATCCCATCATCAGCCTTTGGCGTGCGCTGGCCGCACGCCAGGCGTATGATGTTCGTTTACGACAGTGGAAGCCGGCAGGCCGGCTTCCGGGTGTGCGGACATGCTCTGGTTACGACTTTTCCTGCCCTTTGCGGGGGCTTATTTTCTTTCCTACCATTTCCGGACGGCGAATGCCGTCGTCGGGCCGGTGCTCAGCGCCGAACTCACTCTGGGGGCTGCCGATCTCGGGCTGCTGACCAGCGCCTATTTCCTTTGCTTTGGTCTGGCTCAACTGCCTTTGGGCATGTTTCTTGACCGATTCGGTGCGCGCCGTGTCGAGGCAACCTTGTTGCTCATTGCAGCGCTGGGCGCGGTCGTCTTTGCCAGCAGTCCGAGTATTACCTTGCTGACTGTTGGGCGTGGGTTGATTGGTCTTGGTGTTTCGGCCTGCCTGATGGCCTCGCTGAAAACATTTTCCTTGTGGTTTCCACCCGAAAAACAGGCTTCGTTGGTTGGCTGGATCATGACTGCCGGCACCCTTGGCGCACTGGCCGCCGCGACCCCACTTGATCTGGCGCTGCGTGTGGCCAGTTGGCGTGAAGTGTTTTATGTCCTGGCATTGGCGACCCTGGCGATGTCCGTCTGGTTGTGGCTGGCGGTTCCCGAAAAAGCCGACCAGCCTAAGCCTTTACCTTTTTCCGAGCAGTGGGCCGGCGTCCGCCAAGTCTTGGCCAGCCGCCATTTCTGGCGTTTTGCACCGCTCGGTTTTGCCCAGATCGGCGGCTTCATGGCCGTGCAGAGCTTGTGGTCGAGTGCCTGGCTGATGCAAGTCAATGGTTTTAGCCGTTCAGTGGCGGCCGATCACCTGACTGCAATGAGCGTGGCCATGATCGCCGCTTACAGCCTGATCGGTATGCTGGCGACCCGTTTGGCCCGCCACGGGATCGGCACTCAGGCCTTGCTTAACGGAGGCATGACGCTGGCTCTGCTGACATTGGCGCTGATCATTCTTCAGGCGAGCGATCAGCATTACCTGTTGTGGATTGCTTACGGCACATTCTCCAGCTGCGGGACACTGGCGTATACCGTCGCCTCCGCCGGATTTCCGCTGGCCTTGTCTGGGCGGGCCAATTCCACGCTCAACCTGATGGTCTTTGCTGGGGCGTTCAGCCTGCAGTGGGGGATCGGGATTCTGATCGACCTGTTGATGGCCTACGGGAAAACGTCCCCTGTGGCGCATCGTTACGCTTTCATCGCCCTGTTCATGCTGCAGTTGGCAGCATCGCTCTGGATGATGCTAGGTTGCAGGAAAAAAGCCACTGCCGGCTGAATCCGGCAGGTGTCTGTTTTTACACCGCCAGGTCGACCTGCTGCATGTTACCAACCCGCCCATCCTCCCGCAGATAGACGCCACTGTGCCTGACCTGGCCGAGGTGGCGATTCTGTTCATCGGTCAGCGAGAAGGGGGTATCGATATGCGCCAGACTGAGCGCACCGATTCCCTCCTGCGTCAGAGTGCGCAGTTGGGCCGGATCTTCTCTGCCCGACCAAAGACATAGCTGGGCATAGGCCCGATCGGCGGCATCGATCCAGCCGTTTCCATCGTCGTCGAGGGTGGCCAGATCGGCAAAACCGTTCCCGGAGCGTGTGCCGAACAACTCCTGGCCGTCAGCAATTCGGCCGTCGCCGTTACGATCAAGTGCGAGGAACACCGAACCGCCGGCCAGCTCGGGTATGGCCTCGCTGATTCCGTCGGCATCGAGATCGAAGACAAAGCGCCCTCCGGACAGTTCGACCCCTTGAGTGGAAAGGTTGAGGATCAAGGGGTCGCGTAATACGACGCTTCCGGTTTGCACAAGGGTGCTTTCGCAGGAAAAAAAGCGCGCCTGGTTCACGTTGAGAGAGAAGGACAGGCACTGGCCGTCAGCGGTACGGATTGTTCCCTGAGCAGAGAATTGGCTGTTTTCGCTCTCAATGACCAACTCGCGCTGAGTACTTTTCCATTGCATGCGGCGACCTGAATCCGGTGCGGCAGAATCAGGGGGGGTGACAAATTCGCACCCGGGCCCGGATGGGGTTGCCTCGGCCGACTGGTTGGAAATGATCCGGAAAAGCAGGGTGATCAGATGTTGCAGTAGAAACAGCAAGTGCCGCTGAGCGTCGTCACGGCTCCCGGTCGGGCCGTCGATTGGTGCGGCGCGGCTTTCGGCGAGGACACGACTGAAGTCGTCGGAATACTCAAAACTGATTTCCCGATGACTGCTGGCCTCATGCTGGGCTTGCAGATTCACCTTGCTTTGATCGATTTTCATGGCGGACTCCCGAGGACAGAGAGTGTTTCAGCAGCAAGCCGCGTGCCATGAACGATCACTCGGGCGCAGAGTGGGCAGGATCCTGCCCGGCGAAGCGATTATGTGGCGAGAAGGTAGAACGGATGCTGCGGTTTTTGCCGGGAGCGGCAAGCGGTGCTATCGTCGCCAGAAAACGGCATGCGATAATTGCCGCCGGGCTGCAGCATGAGCCTCGATGCTGCCACTTCCGGCCACCGTTGGCCATTTCGGTACGATTTCCGAGTCCTTCCCATGATGCAGGCCACTCCTGCGATATACGGCAAACTGCTGCTTACCGCCTTTTTCTGGGGGGGGTCGTGGATTGCCGGTCGTGTCGCCGTCCAGGAAGCTTCCCCGTTCGCTGTCGCCAGCTGGCGCTTTTTCATCGCTGCGCTGGCCTTGGGAATCCTGCTCGTGCAGCGCGAAGGGCGGCCGCGCTGGACGCTTGTGCAGTGGGGCTGGATGACTGCCTTGGGTCTTGCCGGCATCTTCCTCTACAACATTTTCTTTCTCTATGGGCTGCGCCTGATCGAAGCCGGCCGTGGTGCGCTGGTCGTGGCCCTCACCCCGGCGGTGATCGCGCTTGCCGACGCGCTCTTCTTTGGCGCCAGGATGTCGTGGCGACGGGCCTGTGGGGTGGGCGTGGCGTTGTTCGGCTGCCTGCTGGTAGTAACCGACGGCAATCCTGCCCGGCTCTTTGCCGGCGGGATCGGACGCGGGGAATGGCTGATCTTCGGGAGCGTCGTGACATGGACGGCATTTACCTTCATCGGCCGGCGCGGCGGGGAGTCTCTGTCACCCCTTGCACTGACATTTGGCGGGTGCCTGACCGGCTGGGCGATGCTGACCGTGGCGGCCCTTGTTGAGGGATCATTGTTCGATTTCGCGGCAACGACCTGGCGCGGTTACTGGAGCATCGTTTTCCTGGGCCTGCTGGTTACTGCCGCCGGTTTCACCTGGTATTCGGAAGCCATCGCTACGCTCGGCGCGACGCGTAGCGCGGCGTTCATCAATCTCGTACCGATGTTTGCCGTCCTCCTTGGGGCGTGGCTCTTGGACGAACGCTTGGCGGCAGGCGCCTTGGCTGGCGGCCTGTGCGTCATCGCCGGGGTGTGGCTGACCAACCGTTATCG
>CAZHFS010000174.1:0-6373 GCA_964531885.1 uncultured Propionivibrio sp. | reverse complement strand
CCCGGCCGCCGCAATGGCGTGCTGATCTCGGCCGAACACGGCGAGGCGGTGGCCTATGCCCTGTGGAAACTGCAGGATCGTGGCCGGATGTTCTCCTCCCCGGGCGACAAGCTCTACGAGGGCATGATCATTGGCATCCACTCGCGCGAGAACGATCTCGTGGTCAACCCGATCAAGGGCAAGCAGTTGACCAACGTGCGTGCGTCCGGTACCGACGAGGCCGTGCGCCTGGTGCCGCCGGTGCAGCTCACGCTCGAATCAGCGGTCGAGTTCATCGACGACGACGAACTCGTCGAGATCACGCCGAAGAACATCCGCATCCGCAAGCGCCACCTGTGCGAGCACGAGCGCCGGCGCGCGCAGCGCAGCGAAGGCTGATCGGCTCTTTAGCCTGCAAGCAGAACGGCGTGCCCGCGGGCACGCCGTTTGTTTTTTTCGGGGTCTGGTAGAGCCGTTTCATGCGCCCTGCAGCCAGGCTGCAAGGCGCATC
This sequence comes from uncultured Propionivibrio sp., assembly GCA_964531885.1. GTDB lineage: Bacteria > Pseudomonadota > Gammaproteobacteria > Burkholderiales > Rhodocyclaceae > Propionivibrio. Next base: position 5,883 of record CAZHFS010000174.1, on the reverse strand, counting down.
CAGAGGCGGTTTCAGGGATGTTTCAGGCGGCAGCCTTGCGTGCAACCATCAGGAAAACCGGGTAGTCGCGTGGTACGTCATCGCGCAGCTTTTTTATCGTATAGGCAGTGTCAAAATGGACGTCGGTAAAGCCGCAGGCTTCGGCGAGGGCTTGAAGTTCGTGGCGCGCAAACCCGTGATGCACATTGGTATCATCGCCGTCGTCGTGGAAACTGCCGTCTTCGGCGTCCAGATCGGCAACGCATAGTGTGCCACCTGTCGCGAGAAGGGCGTGTGAAACTTCGAGCGCACGCCGGGTGTCCGGAATGTGGTGCAGCGTCATCGCCGAGAACACGACGTCGTAACGCGTTGCCGGCAATGGGGCGGCGAGCAGGTCGATGTACAGCGGATGCATGTTGCTCAGGCCGGACGCTGTGATTTTGCCGCGCAAGACGTCGAGCATCCCGGCTGAGGTATCGGCCAGGGTAATTTCACCCAGGGTATCGCGTAATGCGAAGCTCAGCAGCCCCGTCCCGCAACCGAATTCAAAGCCACGCATCGTGGGTGTGAGGTGTGCGTGCCGGCGCATGCATTCGGCGATGGCTTCGGCCCGTTCGACATGCATCGGATTGGCATCCCAGTCGGATGCCTTGTGATCAAAACTCATGAGCGCCTCAGGTTCGATAAAGCCGCCATCGTACCTGAACGGAAGGAGGCATGCCGCCCAGGTATCGAATCAGGGGATCCGGGCTGCATGGCGTTGTCGATTGCATTAAAATCGACGGACAGTGCAGGGGTGTCGTTTTTCGTGTGCAGGGTTTTGTCAGGAAGGGGGAGCTGATGCTTGACCGTTTGCTGGGGCGTCCTCAAGCGCCATACCTTGATGCGCTTGCTTCGCTTCCTTTGCTTGTCGACCTGACGCCTCGGGAGCTCGGAATTTTTGCCGGTCTGGTGCATCACCGGCATTACCAGGGCGACGAAATCGTCTTTGATCAAGGCGAAGAGGGGCAGGCCCTCTATTTTATTCTTTCGGGGGATGTCCTTATCCTGCGAGAGAGCGGCCAGGAGCACCCGATAGCCCGGCTTGGTGCAGGCGAATTTTTCGGTGAACTGGCTTTGCTTGACAATTCACCGCGTATCGCGCAGGCCCGCGCTGCTTGCGATTGCAGCGTGCTGGCACTCTTCCGGGGTGATTTCCTCGGTTTGATGCAATCTCACGCCCAGATTGCGTCGAAGATCGCCATGCAGTTGGCACGCCATCTGGGCGGGCGTTTGCGGGCCAGTGTTTGCGGCGACGGTGCGGTATGACACACGGTACCCTACGGCCAGGGCCGTTGAGCTGGATTGCGATTCTGTTCGCCTCCTGTCTGCTGATCGTCGTGTTTCAGAAGATGCTGTGGCTGGTTGTGCCTTTTCTTTTCGGCCTGATCGGTTATTACCTGTTGCAACCGCTCCAGCAGCGCCTGGTGCTGGCAGGGCTGAATTCTGACCGTGCGGCCGTGCTGGTCGGTCTGTTGGCAGGGGGGCTTGTCCTCGCCATTTTGCTCCCGTCCATTCCTTGGATTGGCGCACATCTGGTCGTTTGGCAAGAGACCTGCGAACGTTATATCGAAGGCGGCTTGCGCCTAGCCGCAGATACCCTTGCCTGGGCGGAGGCAAATTCGTCGATTGCCTCACGGGCACGCTTAAGTGACCGCCTGACCAGCCAGATAAGCGCTTTTGGCGATCAAATGGTAACGGCTTATCTCGCCGAGGCGGCGCTGGCGATTGCCACGTGGCTCCCCTCGCTTTTTTTGGCGCCTGTGCTCACCTTTTTCTTTTTGCGCGATGGCTGGCGGTTCCGGCGGTTTGTCTGCGCTGCGGTGCCCAATGCCTTTTTTGAGCGTGCCCTGTACCTCATTGATCGTGTGGACGCCACGGCGCGACTTTACTTTCATGGCTTGCTCAAGCTCACATTGCTCGATGCCGCGTGCTTGGGAGGCGGGTTGTGGATGATCGGCATGTCCTCGCCGCTGCTGTTGGGTCTGATGACTGCCGTGTTGGCCTGGGTTCCGTTTGTCGGGTCGCTGGCAGGGTGTCTGCTGGTGGTGCTGGTGGCGGCAACCGATTTTCCCGGCAATCCCGGGATGGCCTATGCTGCGATCGGTTTGTTCGTTTGGGTGCGTCTGCTCGATGACTTCTGTTTCATGCCGATGACCATCGGTCGCAGCCTGCGTTTGCATCCGTTGCTTTCGGTGTTGATGATTTTTGTTGGTGGCGCGTTAGCGGGGATTCCGGGCATGATGCTCATCCTTCCTGTGCTCGGAGTGGCCATGGTGATCGGCGAAACGCTAGCCGTCTTGCTTGGCGATCCGCGTCTGCAAGCCCGCCATGCGCATGCCTGCCGCTTGCGCAAGCGTCGAGCACAGCATGACCTCCAGTTGTGAGTCGTGCTATCGCACTGTGTTTGCCGGTAATCCAGAGTAGAATCTCTCCCCTATGAGCTACCAAGTCCTGGCGCGCAAGTGGCGCCCAAAATCCTTTGCCAGCCTGGTCGGTCAGGAGCACGTCGTGCGCGCTTTGACGCATGCGCTCGGTGAGCAGCGGCTGCATCACGCGTATCTTTTTACCGGCACACGTGGCGTGGGCAAAACAACGCTGGCCCGTATCCTGGCTAAATCGCTCAACTGCGAGACCGGCGTGACGGCAACTCCGTGCGGCAGCTGTTCGTCGTGTCTTGAAATTGACACGGGCCGTTTTGTCGATCTGCTTGAAGTCGATGCGGCGACCAATACGCGGGTCGATGAGATGCGGCAGCTGCTCGAAAATGCCGTGTATGCGCCGACGCGTGGCCGTTTCAAGGTGTATGTGATCGACGAAGTGCACATGCTCTCGAACTCGGCCTTCAACGCCATGCTGAAAACCCTCGAGGAGCCGCCGGAGCACGTCAAGTTCATTCTGGCGACGACCGACCCCCAGAAAATTCCGGTTACGGTCCTCTCGCGCTGTCTGCAATTCAATCTCAAGCAGATGACGCCATCGCTGATTGCGGGCCACCTCAAAGAGATTCTTGCCGTCGAAGGGATCGAAGCGGAGCCTGCGGCGCTCAATCTCCTGTCGCGCTCAGCTTCAGGGAGCATGCGCGATGCGCTCTCCTTGCTCGATCAGGCGATTGCCCATGGGGCCGGCAAGGTCGATGAAGCGCAGGTGCGCGATATGCTGGGGACCGTCGACCTCGATTATCTCTTCGATATCCTCGATGCGCTGTGCGCTGGCGATGCCCTCGCCATGCTTGCCGTAGCCGATGACATGGCCTTGCGCAGTCTCTCGTTTGCGGTGGCTTTGCAGGAGTTGGCGGCTTTGCTGACCCGCATCCAGATTGCCCAACTTGCGCCGGAGGCGGTGGCTGATGATCTGCCGGAACGGGGGCGCTTGCTCGACATGGCCGCGCGTATGGATGCTGAATTCGTTCAGTTGGCCTACCAGATCGCGGTGCATGGTCGGCAGGAATTGCCGCTGGCACCCGACGAGCAGACAGGGTTTACGATGGCTCTGCTGCGCCTGCACACCTTTCGTCCCATGGTGGCAGGGGAACAGGTCCTCGCGCGAGTAAACAGGGTGGCGGCTCCATCGGTGCAGGGCCGAATGGTGGCTCAAGCAGCCGCGCCATCTGCGACGGCTGTGCCATCGCAGTCAGGTGCGAGTTCGGTGCGCACGGTGGATGAGTCCAAAAGTGTTTCGTCCGAACAGAACGATGCTCCTGTCCTTCAACCGCAGAAGGAGGGGCGTGCCGCACCGGCAGCAGAAGCTAGCCCACCAGGCAGCTCGGCTGACTGGCTGACCATCGTTGGTGAGCTCAAAATTGGTGCCATGGCGCGGGAATTGGCGCAAAACTGCCTGTTGCGCGAATTGGGATCGCCACGCATCGTGCTGAGTTTGGATCCGGCGCAACGTCATCTGCTCATCAAGCCGGCGCAGGACAAATTGCAGCAAGCGCTTTCAGAGTATTATGCGCGCCCCGTGCAGCTCGTTGTCGAACTTGAGGCGATTGCCGGCGAGACACCTGCCGTGGTTGCCCAGAAGGAGCGCCAGGAGCGGCAGGTTCAGGCTGAGGCATCTGTCACGCAGGATGAATTTGTGCGCGAGGCGGTCGATCTTTTTGATGCACGTGTCGTCGACGATTCGATCAAGCCGCTTTAGCGGCCACGCGCCTGTCCCGGGATTATTTTTTGTTTCACAACTCTATTGATTGAGGCAACGACCATGATGAAAGGCGGAATCGCCGGCCTGATGAAGCAGGCGCAACAGATGCAGGAAAACATGAAAAAGGCACAGGATCAGCTCGCCCTGATCGAAGTCGAAGGACAGTCCGGTGCCGGTATGGTCAAGGTGGTGATGACCTGTGCACATGATGTGCGTCGGGTGAGCATTGATCCGTCGGTCATGGACGATCGAGAGATGCTTGAAGATCTGATCGCGGCGGCGGTGAACGATGCTGTGCGACGTGGTGAGGAAACCTCGAAGGAGCGGATGGCGGGCTTTACCGCGGGTCTGAATCTCCCCCCAGGCATGAAGCTGCCCTTCTGATGACAACTCCATCAAGCCTCGATGCTGTGATCGAGGCGCTGCGCTGTCTGCCCGGTGTTGGTCCCAAGTCGGCACAGCGCATGGCTTATTACCTCATGCAGCGAGATCGCCAGGGTGCGGCAGTTCTGGCCGAGGCCTTGCAGCATGCCTTGGCAGCTTTACGTCACTGCCAGCGGTGCAACACTTTCACCGAAGATGACGTCTGTGAGCGCTGTCGGTCGCCAAAGCGCGATCCGAGTCTGCTTTGTGTCGTGGAGACCCCGGTGGACATGAACATGATGGAGCAGACGCATGCCTACTCCGGGCTGTATTACGTGCTCATGGGGCGAGTCTCCCCAATTGAAGGCATTGGGCCGCGCGAACTTCATTTCGAACATCTTCTGAATCGAGCCTGCGACGGTGTCGTGCAAGAAGTGATACTGGCAACGAACTTTACCAACGAAGGCGAGGTCACAGCGCACTATCTTGGCGAGTTGCTACGTAGTCGGGATATCCGGGTGACGCGTATTGCGCGCGGTGTTCCGGTCGGTGGCGAATTGGAATTTGTGGATCCGGGAACCCTGGCGCAAGCCGTGCGTGAACGTCGTACGTTGGCCTCAGAGGCTTGAAAATCAAGCGTTTCGGGCGCAAAGCCTTTAAATGCGAGGGGTTCTCGCGTATAATCACTCGCTAATTGTTTTCAAAATCGGATAAATTCGTTCTGAGGGTCGGTACGATGAGCAAAGAAGGCAAGATGGATTGCGGCAGGAGGCGGCTGATTGTCGCCACTGCTGCCGTTGGCGGTGCTGGTGCGGCCGCCGCGCTGGTGCCTTTCGTGTCCAGCATGTTGCCGTCCGAGCGGGCCAAAGCCGCTGGGGCACCGGTTGAGGTTGATGTCAGCAGTCTTGCGCCTGGGCAGATGATCACCGTGGAATGGCGTGGCAAACCGGTGTGGATTCTCAATCGCACGCAGGACATGCTCGATACGCTGACCAAACTTGATGATTCGATGGCTGACCCCAAGTCCGAGGTCAAGCAGCAACCAGATTATTGCCGCAATCAGACACGGTCGATTAAGCCCAATCTTCTTGTGGCTGTAGGGATTTGCACACACCTTGGTTGTTCGCCATCGAACAAGTTCAAGAAAGGCAGTGAAGAAGGTATGACCGCTGATTGGCTCGGCGGCTTTCTCTGTCCTTGTCATGGCTCGACTTTTGACTATGCCGGGCGCGTGTTCAAGAGCAAGCCGGCGCCGACCAACCTTGAAGTGCCGCCGCATACGTATCTCTCCGAGACACGCATTTTGATCGGCGAAGACAAGAAGGGGGCCTGAGCATGGCTGGCAATCAGAATTTCGAG
>CAZHFS010000173.1:0-6391 GCA_964531885.1 uncultured Propionivibrio sp. | reverse complement strand
GAGAGTGCTAAACGAAGCAGAAGTTTCGTGTATCGGTTTGTAATCCTGACAATTAAAGTCGAAAACTGGTCATCAAAGTCGCAAGCTCGCAGAGGTTTCGAAGTTTAGACGATCGGATTAGTGGGCTTCATCGTGAGCTATGTGCGCGCCACGCCTCGTGGTGCGGTAAAGGAATATCCAAATCAGCTTTTCGTCTTTGCCAGCGCTTGCGTGGCGGCTACCATGGGAGTGGTTCAGAATTACTCCCATACCACTTTGCATTTTGCTGAAAGCCAATGGCGATGAATGATTCCAGCACTCCTTCCGCTTCGCTGCGTTTTGCCACCCGGGCGGTTCATGCCGGGCAGGCGCCCGATCCGGCGACCGGCGCGGTGGTAACGCCGATTTTTGCCAATTCGACCTATGTGCATAGCAGCCCCGGCGTGCATAAGGGCTTGGATTATGGGCGGTCGCACAATCCGACGCGCTGGGCTTTCGAGCGTTGCATCGCCGATCTTGAGAGCGGAGCGCAGGGGTTTGCCTTTGCTTCGGGCATGGCGGCGCTGGCCACGGTGCTCGAGTTGGTTGATGCCGGGGCGCACGTCATTTCCGGCGAGGATCTCTACGGTGGGACCTACCGGCTGATGGAGCGGGTGCGTCGGCGCAGCGCCGGGCAGACTTTCAGCTACGTCAATCTCGCCGACCTGGATGCGGTTGCGGCGGCGGTGCGGCCCGATACGCGCATGTTGATCGTCGAGACGCCGACCAATCCGCTGCTCAATCTGGCCGACCTCGCGGCGCTCGCCGATTTCTGCCAGGCACGGGGCATCATCACGGTGGCCGACAATACCTTCGCTTCGCCGTGGATCCAGCGTCCGCTTGAACTTGGCTTTGATGTGGTGGTGCATTCGACCACCAAGTACCTCAATGGTCACTCGGATGTTATCGGCGGCGTGGCGGTGGTGGGCAAGGAGGCGCGGCACGCCGAGGTGGGCGAGCAGTTGGGGTTTTTGCAGAACGCCGTGGGCGGAATCGCCGGGCCGTTCGACAGTTTCCTCGCCTTGCGCGGCGTCAAGACGCTCGACCTGCGCATGCAGCGCCACTGCGCGAGCGCCCTGGAATTGGCTCACTGGCTCGAGGGACACCCGCGTGTGCGCCGCGTCCTGTATCCGGGCTTGCCCTCCCATCCACAGCATGCCCTGGCGAAGCGGCAGATGCGAGCGTTTGGCGGGATCATCAGCTTTGAACTTGAGAGCGATCTCGCCGGGACGGTACGGTTTCTTGAAGCGTGCCGCTTGATCACGCTGGGCGAAAGCCTTGGCGGGGTCGAGAGCCTGATCGAAAATCCGGCGATCATGACCCATGCCAGTGTGCCGCGTGAGCAGCGCCTAAAAGTCGGGATCAGCGACTCGCTGGTGCGACTCTCGGTGGGCATTGAGGACGTGGCCGACCTGCGCGAGGATCTGGAACACGCCTTGCGTTGCCTTTGAACGGCAGGTTCAGGGCGGGCCGAAGGGCGGGCGGGCGCAGTTGTCGCTGAGAAAGCGGCGGAGCGCCTGGATGGGCGGGGTGATCTGGCGGCGGTCCGGGCACATGAGATGCAGCGGCGCAGCCTCCCCGCGCAGCTCGGGGAGAAGCTGCACGAGCCGCCCTGCCGCGAGGTCCTGGGCGATGTCGAGTTGCGATTTGTAAGCGATGCCGAGTCCGGCCAAGGCCCAGCGGCGCACGGCTTCTCCGTCGGATGAGACCCGGTTGCCGCGCACGGTGATGCTGCGCTCGCCCTCCGGGCCGGCAAAGCGCCAGCGGTGGTGGATTTCGTCGCCGAGTACGAAGCAAAGGCAGTTGTGTGCCGCGAGTTCGGCTGGAGAGGTCGGAGTGCCGTGGTGCGCCAGATACTCCGGGGAGGCGCAGAGAACTCGCCGGTTGTGCGGGGCGATGGGCAGGGCAATGAGGCTTGAGTCGGCGGGGGTGCCGTAGCGGAGAGCGACGTCGACGGGCTGACGAAAAACGTCGGCCAGGCGATCCGAGAGGTCGATTCGCAGTTCTAGGGCGGGGTGCTCGCTCTGGAATTCATCGAGCCAGCCGAGCACGACGTTGCGCCCAAAGTCGGAGGGCAGTGAGACTTGCAACACGCCCTGGATGCGTTCGCTCTTGGTGCGGATTTCATCGAACGCCGTGCCGATGTGTTGCAAACCCTCGCGGCAGTGGCGCAGAAAAATGTCGCCGGCCGGGGTGGTGCGCAGGCTGCGGGTCGAGCGGACGAAAATCGGAGTGCCGATTTCGGCTTCGATGCGTTTTAGCGCGGCACTCGCCGCGGCCGGGGTCAGATCGAGCTGGCGGGCGGCGGCCGATAGGCTGCCTGCGTCGGCAGCGCGCACGATGAGTTCGAATTCACGTAACGATTTCATTCCGTGGCGGCGCGTGTTGTTTGTCAAATTTTAGTTGAAACAGAATGAATCTGTTTGCTATTTATTTTGATAATCCTTAGGCGGACAATGCACATCTACCGCAAGGTCTTTTTACTCCAACCTTTTTCTGACCGAATCTATGAATATCGCAAAAATCGCCACCACCCGCCGTACCACCAAAGCCTTTGATCCGGCGCGCAAACTGCCGGCCGAGGTGGTTGACCAGATCGAGACCCTGTTGCGCTACAGCCCTTCGTCGGTCAATTCCCAGCCTTGGCATTTCGTCATCGTCAGCAGCGATGAGGGCAAGGGGCGTTTGGCCAAGGCTTTGACGGGCACCTATGCCTTCAACGAACCCAAGGTGCGCAATGCCTCGCACGTGGTCGTCTTCTGTACGCGTGCCAGCATCGATGATGCGCACCTGGCGACCCTGCTCGAGCAGGAGGCTCGCGACGGGCGGTTTGCCAGCGACGAGGCACGGGCGGCACAGCAGCGTGGGCGCGGCTATTTCGTGGGCATGCATCGCTTTGAAAAGCGCGATGCCCAGCACTGGATGGAAAAGCAGGTTTATCTGGCGCTGGGTACCCTGCTGCTGGGCGCGGCGGCGCTGGATGTCAATGCGTGCCCGATCGAGGGATTTGACCAGGCCGTGCTTGATGAAGAACTCGGCTTGCGTGCCAAGGGTTACACCAGTGCCGTGCTTGTGGCGCTCGGCTATGGGGGCGCAGACGACTTCAATGCGGCACTGCCCAAATCGCGCCTGCCCCTTGAGCAGGTCATCACCCGTCTTTGATCTGACTCTAACCCGCTTCGGGAGATTTCCATGAGCCATCTGTTTGCTCCGCTTGCCTTGCGCTCGATTGAGGTGCCCAACCGGATCGGCATCCCGCCGATGTGCCAGTATTCGGCCGAGGACGGCATGGCCAGCGACTGGCATTTCGTGCATTACGGCAGTCGTGCGGTTGGCGGCGCCGGTTTGATCATTGTCGAAGCGACGGCCGTGGTACCGGAGGGGCGCATCAGTCCGGCTGACCTTGGCTTGTGGAACGATGCACAGATCGAGCCGCTGGCCCGGCTGGCCGGCTTCATGAAGCGGCAGGGCAGCGTCCCGGCGATCCAGCTCGGGCATGCCGGGCGCAAGGCCGGGGTGGGTAAGGGCTGGGAGGCGCAACGTGCGCTGGACGACGCGGCCGGCGGCTGGACCCCGTTGGCGCCGTCCGCCGTGGCTTTCGGTGAAGGCTACCGCTTGCCGGAAGCGCTCGATTCGGAAGGCCTGCGGGACATCGTCCGGCATTTCGCCGCAAGCACGCGGCGGGCTCTGGAGGCTGGCTTTGAAGCCGTCGAAATCCACGCGGCACATGGCTATTTACTGCATCAGTTCCTGTCGCCGCTGGCGAATCGCCGGACCGATGCCTACGGTGGAAATTTCGAGAACCGGACGCGTTTGTTGCGCGAGGTGGTGGCGGCGGTGCGCGCCGAATGGCCCGACTCTCTGCCTTTGCTCATACGCCTGTCGGCCACCGACTGGATCGAGGGCGGTTGGACTGTCGAAGAAACGGTCGAGCTGTGCCGCTGGCTGAAGGGCAACGGAATCGATCTGGTTGACGTCTCATCCGGTGGCATGTCTCCTGCCGCCGTCATTCCAGCGGGGCCGGGTTTCCAGACGGGGTTTGCAGCGCGCGTCCGCGCCGAGGCCGGGATTGCAACCGCCGCCGTCGGTTTGATTACCTCGGCACAACAGGCGGATCACATCGTGCGGAGCGGCCAAGCTGACTTGGTGCTCGTCGGGCGGGAGATTTTGCGTCAGCCGCAGTGGCCGCTCACTGCGGCTCAGGCCCTTGGTGTGTCGGTCAATTGGCCGGCGCAGTATCTGCGTGCCGCGCCCGCAGGCACGCCGATGCGCTGACTCTGCTGGAAGGGTTGGCGAGCGGAGCGACACGGCCGGCCGGTAAAAGTTCCGGCCGGGAGGGGCGGTTCGTACTATAATTGCACGGTTTCCATGCGCCCTGCCGGTGATAGGCCAGCACTTCTCCCCGGGCGGTGGCGTGCAGCCTCATCCGCGCGCGTGGGCAGCTCGTCCTGTACAAAATTACAATGGCAACAGCCGGATTCCATCGTCCCTTCGCGTGGTGCGAGCCGTGTTGCCGCTTAGGAGAACAGCAGATGGATCTCAAATACATGCAAACTTTCCTCGTCGCGCCGGCGCATGCGGCCGTCGGTTTGACCTCGGTCTCACTGGGCATTGTCCGTGCCCTGCAGAACCTCGGTGGGCAAGTGTGTTTCGTCAAACCGGTGGCACAAGGCGATGACGACGCATCGGCGCATTTCGCCCGCGAGATTTTCCGCATTGAAGTCCCCGCGCCGATTTCCCTGGCCAAGGCCACCGAGCGACTCGCGGCCAACCAGAGCGGTGAATTGCAGGAAGAAATTGTTGCCCTGTGCATGAAGGGCAGCCAGAACTGCAACGCGCTGGTCGTCGAGGGCTTGCACGCCGGTGTGTCGAACACCTTCACGGCGCAGCTCAATATCGACATCGCCAACAGCCTGAAAGCCGGCATCGTGGTGGTGGTCGACGGTTCGCTGCCAGCTACTGAGGCCATCAGCGAGGCCCGGTTGGCGGTCAGTCAATACCTCAATGAAGGGTGTACGGTTGCCGGCGTGGTCTTCAACAAGGCCCCCGAGGACTTTGACATCGAAGCGGCGCGTACAGCGCTCGGCAGCACGCCGTTGTGGGGCGTGGTGCATGAAACCGTTGCTTTGCGCGCCCCGCGGACGCGTGACGTTGCCGAACACCTGGGGGCCGAGATTGTGGTGGCCGGCGAGATCGACACGCGCCGCGTGCGCGAGGCAGTGACTGCCGCTCGTTCGGTGACCGGCGTCATCCCGCGTCTTAAGCCGGGTGCGCTGATCGTTTCCTGCGGTGATCGCGACGACGTGATCCTGGCCACCGCGCTGGCCGCCGGCCGTGGTACCGAACTGGCGGGTCTGCTGCTCACGCATTCGTCGAGCATCTCGCCGAAGGTCATGGAGCTTGCCGAGTCCGCACTCGGCAAAGGGCTGCCAATCCTGCGTACCGATGGCGACAGCTTCCACACCGCCCTGCGCATCAGCCAGATGCCGATTGCCGTGCCGGGCGATGACATGGCGCGCATGAACGCGGTGCTCAACACGGTGGCCGAGCACCTCGACAACGAAACACTGGCCAGCGCCTTCCGCGCACCGGCGACGACCAAACTCTCTCCGCCCGCCTTCCGCTACCAGCTCATTCAGAAGGCCCGTGCCGCCAAGAAGCGCATCGTTCTGCCCGAGGGCGAGGAGCCGCGCACCGTGCGTGCTGCGGTCATCTGTACCGAGAAGAACATTGCCCGCTGCGTGCTGCTCGGCAAGCGCGAGAACATCGAGAAGGTTGCCGCATCGCAGGGCATCACCTTGCCCGAAGGCCTGGAGATTCTGGATCCGGACGTCATTCGTGAGTCTTACGTTGCGCCGATGGTCGAGCTGCGTAAGGCCAAAGGCCTGACGCCGCAGCAGGCACAAGCCCAGCTCGAAGACACGGTGGTGATCGGTACGATGATGCTGGCCATCGACGAAGTCGACGGCCTCGTTTCCGGGGCGGTCCATACCACGGCCAATACCGTGCGTCCGGCGCTGCAGCTGATCAAGACCGCACCGGGTTCGTCGATCGTCTCGTCGGTGTTCTTCATGCTGATGCCCGATCAGGTCCTGGCCTACGCCGACTGCGCGATCAACCCCAACCCGACCGCCGAAGAACTCGCCCAGATCGCCAAGCAGTCCTCCGACAGCGCGGCCGCCTTCGGCATTACCCCGAAGGTTGCGATGATCAGTTACAGCACCGGCACCTCGGGTGCCGGCGAGGACGTCGAGAAGGTTCGTCAGGCCACCGAGATCGCGCGCGAGAAGTTCCCCGAGCTCGTGCTTGACGGCCCGATGCAGTACGACGCCGCTTCGGTGGCCGATGTCGGTCGCCAGAAGGCGCCGAACAG
>CAZHFS010000172.1:0-6393 GCA_964531885.1 uncultured Propionivibrio sp. | reverse complement strand
GGCCATGAAAAGGGGCATGTCAACGGCAAAGCCTGGGAACCGGTCTGGGTGGTCGACTTCCCGATGTTCGACTATGACGAAGAAGACAAGCGCTGGGTCGCCTGTCACCACCCCTTCACCAGCCCCAAGGACGACCACATCGAGTTGCTCGCCACCGACCCGGGCAAATGTCTGGCCAAGGCCTACGACCTGGCGGTCAACGGCTGGGAACTCGGCGGAGGCTCGGTGCGTATCCACCGTGCCGATGTCCAGCAGCAGGTTTTCAAGGCCCTTGCCATCAATGAAGAAGAGGCCCGCCTCAAGTTCGGCTTCCTGCTCGATGCTCTGAGCTACGGTGCCCCACCGCACGGCGGCATCGCCTTCGGCCTCGACCGCATCGTAACCATGATGACCGGCGCCGAATCGATCCGCGATGTCATTGCCTTCCCCAAGACCCAGCGCGCCCAGTGTCTACTCACCGACGCACCGAGCCCGGTCGACGAAAGGCAACTGCGTGAACTGCACATCCGTTTGCGCCAGAAGCTCGAAACGCAGGCCGAAGTCACCAAGAGCTAAGGCCACCCTATGCGTTCCGCCCTCCGCTGGGCCACTGCGCTTCGCCTGCACCTGATCCTCGCCCTGGCCGCGCTGCTCGGGCTTGGTCAGGGAGCGCTGGCGCGCGAAGCAATACGCGCCGACACCTACCCAACCGTCCAAATCTCGGAACTGCCGCCCGAAGCCAGGAAGACCCTGACCTTGATCAAACAAGGAGGCCCGTTCCCTTACCCAAACAAGGATGGAACCACGTTTGGCAATCGCGAAAAGCGCCTCCCGCAGGAATCCAAGGGCTACTACCGCGAATACACGGTTCCCACACCAGGCAGCCGCGACCGGGGAGCACGGCGCATCGTCGCTGGCGAAGGCCGAGGCGGCAATGTAGCGACTTCGGGCGAGTACTACTACACTGACGACCACTACGCCAGTTTCCGGCGCATCCGAGAATGAAATCACCTCGCGATTTTTCCTCCTTGATTGGCAACACCGAACATTCCGGGGTTTACCACTTACCCAGTAGCGGAAGATCCTCGCTTCTGTCTGCCGTGGCAACGCTCGGCTTTGCTTACTTTGATATCGACCTGGCGGACGCAACAGAGCTTGATGCACCGCTTTCAGAACTGGGAACGGTACTCGGCTTCCCGGACTGGTACGGGCACAATCTCGATGCACTGCACGATTGCCTGACAGACTTTTCCTGGCATGAAGCCCCCGGTTACATTCTGGTAATCCGCGGAGCCGACGCCCTGCACGCCGATCCAGAAGCCTTTGCCTCACTCAACTCGGTCTTTTCCGACGCCGTTGATTACTGGCGCGAAGCAGGCGTTCCGTTCTGGGTCTTTTACGACATCCGCGCCAACGGCCTTGCCACGCTACCCACTGTGGCATGACCCACTACAAACGTCCGGTCTCTGTCCTGGTCGTCATTCACACTCGCGACCTTCAGGTTCTATTGCTTGAGCGGGCTGCCCACCCGGGCTACTGGCAATCCGTCACGGGAAGCCAGGAAGGAACGGAATCACTGCGCGAAACCGCATGCCGCGAAGTTGAAGAAGAAACCGGGATTGTGGCCACCCAGGACGCACTGCTCGATTGGCAGCAGACAAACGAGTACGACATCTTCCCCGAATGGCGCCATCGGTATGCACCGGGCGTCACCCGAAACACGGAGCACGTTTTTTCTCTACAGCTGGACGCCCCACGTTCCATCCGAGTCGCTCCCGGCGAGCACCTCGCTTACCGCTGGCTGCCATGGCAGGAGGCAGCAGGGCAATGCTTCTCCTCGAGCAACCGGGACGCCATTTTGACCTTACCCCTGCGTACAGCTTCTTGATTCACCCGGTCGGCCAAACCGAGTTTTTCGCCTTCTTTGCCAACGCGCAATGGCAAGTGCAGAACGAACAGCCCCCCCTGCCCGCCTGTGTTTCTTATCTCGATCGTCGCACCCAGAACACGTGTCACTTGATTGTAAACCACGTACAAAACCAGGCCAGCCAAGCCACCCAGCACACAATTGAACGAACGCCCCTACGTTGCATTGCTAAACCGCGGGGGGATTCCATTGCACGTCACTGTCAAGCGGAAACACCGGTCGCGGCAAACGCCGAAACGCCAGGTTCGATAAATTGGGCGTCGTCAGTCCCGGGCTATCGACATCGTGGATCCGCTCACCGCTGAAGTATTCGTCGAAACCCGCCCGGTAATGTCCCCGGCTCTTAACGATCAGGTTGCCAACGGTCGCGATATCGATCCCATGCATTTCAAGCATCACGGGGTCTGCGAGCTGTCGCCTGAGGGAGCCGACCACCACCCGCATGCCGCAGCCTTCAAGTTCCAACAGGGCGCTTGCCCCCAACGAAAAGGTCTGCCCGGCCAGCAAGCCACGCCTCCCCACCCGCTCGCCATCGCACAAACAAAGCACCCGCGCCGGATGGACAAAGCGCTCCGCATAGGGTTGTTCGTTACGGTTAAAGACCGCCTCAAAGCAGCCCCCCTCGCCGATTTTGTGCGCTTCTGCTGCAAGCCTGGCATCAACGAACACACCAAGCACCGCATTCGGAATGGCGGCGTCAGCAAAAGCCCGCAAAAGCCAGACCGTATTACCTCCACCGCCGCCACCGGGATTATCCGCCACGTCGGCAAACAGGCGCGGCACGCTGCTTGCCCGGGCAATGTCCACAGCCTGTTCCACGCTCAGCGCCTGTGCCACATAACGCGCCCTGTCTCGCCAAGCTGCCCTGGCCATTTCCTGCGCAGCATGCCGTGCCGCTTCGGCATCACCACGTGCGGTAACCATGACACTCATTCCACAGTGCGGCAGATCGGAAAAAACGAATCCGCCCGATACCGACACATTGGCAATCGGTCCCAGATCCGCTGGCTGCATCATTGCCTCGGCCTTCTTGATCAGGTCCGCATACGGTCCCTGTGCGGTCAGCAGGGTGACCGTCGGCGGAGTCAAGGGCAACCGGATGAACGCTTTTGCCATCTTCGTGCCACCTAACATCTCGTGCAGCAAATCGGCCGCCTCGGCACCTCGCTCGCGCATGTCAACATGCGGGTTGGTGCGGTAACTTACCAGCACATCGAGCATGTCGACCGTCCGATCCGAAACATTGCAGTGCAGATCGTGCGTCGCCACGATCGGCACCGCATCGCCAACCACGCGACGCACCAGCGCAAGCATCGCTCCCTCGCTATCGTGCTCGGTCTCGGCACAGGAGGCTCCGTGATTGCAGGCATACACCGCATCGACTGGCAAAGCAGCCCGCAAGCGCTGCTCAAGCTCGCGCATGAACTCCGCCCACATCGCCGCACTCGCAGGCCCGCCCGGCGGCATCTTGAGCACGATCAGCGGCACCGGCGCCCAGGACCCAAGCGCATTCATGCGGGCATAAAACCCACCGATCTCGGCCGGCAATCCGCTCGATCCGCCCGCAAGTTCGGAAATCCGCTCGCCAACCGCCCAGCACTGGTTGAGACAATCCTCCTTGGTGGTGACCGGACAAAAAGCATTGGCTTCAAGATGAAAGCCAAAAATAGCCACCCGTGGATTCCGCTTTTCCATCTAAAAAGGCCTTGAGCAAGGGGTTAAAACAGACGAGGACTCGCAGATAATTCTAGCGCCATTGGCATGACATCTGCCAGATCCCGCCCGCTTGCTGCAGAGCACCTCGCATGACCTTCGGCTGCTCACTCGGCTTTGTATTTACGCCCCCGCCGGTTAGAATTTACCCCATCTCATTGAGGAGCCCGACCATGACTTTCCCAGAATTCTCTCCTGCCCAGGAAGCCGCCATCCTGGCCGAAGCGTTGCCTTACATCAAACGTTTTCACGGCAAGACCATCGTCGTCAAATTTGGCGGCAATGCCATGGTCGACGAAAGCCTGAAGGCCTGTTTTGCGCGCGATGTTGTCCTACTCAAACTGGTGGGCATGAACGTCGTCGTCGTGCATGGCGGTGGCCCTCAGATCGAAAACCTGCTCACCCGTGTGGGCAAGAAAGGCGAATTCATCCAAGGCATGCGCGTCACGGATGCCGAGACCATGGAGATCGTCGAAATGGTTCTCGGCGGCCAGGTCAACAAGGACGTCGTCAACCTGATCAACCAGGCCGGCGGCAAGGCCGTCGGCCTCACCGGCAAGGATGCCGGCATGGTTCGCGCCAAGAAACTGCTGCTCCAGAATCGCGACAACCACGCCGACCTGATCGACATCGGCATGGTCGGCGACATCACCCACGTCGATGCCTCCTTGATCAGCCACCTGCAGGCAGGCGCCTTCATTCCGGTCATTGCGCCCATCGGGGTGGGCGAAGACGGCGAAACCTACAACATCAACGCCGATGTTGTCGCTGGCAAAATTGCTGAAACGCTCAAGGCAGAAAAACTCATTCTGCTCACCAACACCCCTGGCGTGCTGGACAAAGCCGGCCAGTTGATCACCGATGTCACCCCGACCCAGATCGACGCACTGGTCGAGGACGGCACCTTGCACGGCGGCATGCTGCCGAAAATCGGGTCGGCGCTTGATGCGGCACGTAGCGGTGTGAAAAGTGTGCATATCATCGACGGCCGCGTTGAGCACGCCCTGTTGCTCGAAATCCTGACCAACCATGGTTTCGGAACGATGATCAAGAACGCCTGATCACCTTGCACCCACGAAGGCCGCCGCACCAACGCCAAGCATGCGTTCCCCGGCGGCCTTCACACATTCTGCCCCAGCCATGCAAACCTCCCGGATCTGGCTGTTCGATCTCGACAACACCCTACACAACGCGGCACCACACATCTTTCCGCACATCGACCGGGCGATGATGGCCTACATCCGTCAACATCTGGCCGTCGATGAAGCGACAGCCGACCATCTCCGCGAGCACTACTGGCAGCGTTATGGGGCCACCCTGCTCGGCCTCGTCCGACATCACGGCACCGACCCCGTGCATTTCCTGCACCATACCCACCAGATCCCGAACCTGGAGGACAAATTAGTCGCAGAACGAGGCTTGCGCCAGATGCTCCGCCATTTACCCGGACGCAAGTACATTTTTTCCAACGCGCCGCGCACCTACGTCCACCGTGTGCTCTCCGGCCTTGGCATCACACGGTGCTTCGCGGGGGTCTATTGCATCGAACACCTGCGTTACCTGCCAAAGCCCCAACCCGGCGCATTTATCCGCCTGCTCCACAAGGAACGCCTCGACCCCCGCCGCTGCATCATGGTCGAGGACTCCTTGCAGAACCTTGCGACAGCCAAACGACTCGGCATGAAAACCGTGTGGGTGAGTACCCGCACCCGCCGCTCGCCTTATGCTGACGTGCGTATTTCTCGTCTGAGCGATTTGCCCAGCCACCTCGGCAGGCTATAATCCTTGGCTGCTGTTCGACCCATGCCGTTCGTCACTTCACCACCGAAAGAGGATGTTGCACATGGCAAAACCGGGCGAAAGAAAACTCCAGATTTTGCAAACGCTGGCCACGATGCTGGAAAACCCGAAAGGGGAAAAGATCACGACCGCGGCCCTGGCTGCCCGCCTGGCATGCTCCGAAGCGGCCCTGTATCGGCATTTTGCAAGCAAAGCCCAGATGTACGATGGGCTGATCGAGTTCATCGAAAGCAGCCTGTTCGGCGTTATCAACCGGATTGCCGAAGAGCAGCCCAACGGCCTCGTCCAGGTTGAGCACATCCTGTCCCTCCTGCTCAGTTTCGCCCAGCGCAATCGCGGCATGACGCGCGTGCTCATCGGTGATGCCCTGGTACATGAAAACGAAAGACTGCAAGCGCGCATCAACCAACTGCACGACAAAATCGAGGCCTCGCTCAAGCAGGCCCTGCGCGTTGCAGCAACCCAGGAGCAACTCGCGTCCGACGCCGATTTTGGCGCCTTGGCCAACCTTCTAATCTGCTTTGTCGTCGGGCGCTGGCAACAATACGCGAAAAGCGGCTTTAGCCGTGATCCCGCGGCGTACTGGACGCAACAATGGCCCATGCTGCTCGTCACCTGCCTGAGCCAACGTGCCAGCCAACCAGTATGACTTCTCCCCAGCGACACGCCCTCATCGACGCGCTCAAAGCCGTCGTTTCCCAACTCATCGTTCTACATCACTTAGCGTTCTACGGCCCGATGGCCGACTACGCAACGCCACTCGCACCGGAGGCGATGGATTGGCTCTTCCAATACGCACGGATTGCCGTGCAAACCTTTCTGGTCATGGGCGGCTATCTCGCCGCACAAAGTTTGGCTCGCGACGGCCTGCTCATCCATCGCCCGCTCGGCCAAATTATTTTCAAGCGCTATGCCAAGCTCGTCCCACCCTACCTCGCCGCACTGATTGCTGCACTGATTGCCGCCGCGCTGGC
>CAZHFS010000171.1:0-6403 GCA_964531885.1 uncultured Propionivibrio sp. | reverse complement strand
CCTCCGCTTTCAAGCGCCGACAGGGTCAGCAGATCCTCAATCAGTCGTTGCATGCGGGCATTCTGGGCACAGATCAGACCAAGATAGTGACTGACCTCCTCATCCGAAAAGGCCTTGAAGTCGTCAGCCAGCATTTCAGAGAACCCTGCGGAAACGGTCAGCGGGGTTTTGAGTTCATGCGACACGTTGGCGATAAAATCCCGACGCATGCGTTCTATTCTTTCCAACTGGCTGATGTCGCGGGAAATGAGCAGTTTCTTACCCTCGTCGTAAGGGATGATCTGGATCAACAATGTCACGCCAGGTACCCGCACCCCCGCGACAACCAGCGGATCCTTGAAGTCTCCAGCTTCCAGATAATTGACGAAATCTGGATGGCGAATCAGATTGGTCAGCGCCCGCCCCAGATCGGATCCGGCAGAGAGGGCGAAATGGGCTTCGGCTTGGGCATTCAGCCACTCGATGTGTTGCTGCCCATCGAACGCAATCACGCCATCCGGAAGTGCTTGAAAAGCACGGATGAAGCGCTCCAGCCGTTCGCTCAGCGAGCGTTCCTTCTGCAAACGTTTACGCATGCGACGATGCTGGGCGATGAATACCTCGCCCCACAAGCCGTGCGCTTCGGGCAACGGGTCATCCAGCGGCCCACTAATCCAGTGCAGCAACCGCCGCAACTGGAACAGATTCCAGCAGTGCATGGCCAGCAAGGCAAGCAATACGGCAAACAGCGCCCAATCAAGGCCAAGCAGCAGAAAGACGGGCAAGAAGACCAGCCCGACCAAGGCGACGATCTGAAGAATGATACTCTTCACCAAGGGCCCCACCCCCGCTGGCAGACGCATCCTGATCATCGACTTGTTACTCAGCCTGAGCGGAAAAACGGTAGCCGCTACCGCGTACAGTCTGGATCAACGCATCGTGGCCGCTCACTTCGAGGGCAGCGCGCAAACGCCGGATGTGGACATCGACAGTCCGTTCCTCGACGAACACATGGTCACCCCAAACCTGATCCAGGAGTTGGCTCCGGCTATGTACCCGCTCGGCATGCGTCATGAAGAAATGCAACAGCCGAAACTCGGTCGGGCCAAGATCAAGCAACTGCTCCTGGCCATGAACGCGATGGGTTGCCGGATCAAGCTTCAACCCACCCATTTCAACGCAGTCCTCGGTCATTTCAGGAGCCCGGCGGCGCAGCACGGCCTTGATTCTGGCCTGCAACTCGCGCGGTGAAAAGGGCTTGGTCATATAGTCATCGGCACCGGCTTCCAGTCCTGCCACCTTGTCGTGTTCCTCACCGCGCGCCGTGAGCATGATCACCGGGAGATTCCTCGTGCGCTCGGCGATGCGGATACGCCGCGCGAGTTCGATCCCGCTCACGCCTGGCAACATCCAATCGATCAACGCCAGATCAGGTAAGGAAGAGCCAATCAAGCGCAGCGCCTCCTCGGCACTTTCGGCTGATATCACGGCATGGCCGGCATGGCGCAGGCTCGCCGAAATCAGCTCAAGAATGGCCGGTTCGTCTTCGACCACCAAAATGGTTGCCGGCATCAGTTTGTGCTCCCTCTGGAACGGTCAAGATGCAGCGCAGTCTATTGCACACGGATTACAAATTCGTGACAGCAAGGCGGCCAAGGCCGCGTAGCTACCGCTTTGCGCTATGATAGCGCGTCCTGAACGAGGTACAGATCAACATGGCCGGATTATCCCCCGACACCCCTATCCCAACCGAAATCAAGCTGCATCAGAAATCGCGTCGCATCGAATTCGCCTTCGACAACGGCGAGCACTTTGAACTGACTCATGAATTTCTACGGGTGTTCACGCCCTCTGCCGAAGCCCGAGGCCATGGCCCAGGACAGGAGGTTCTGCAAGTCGGCAAGCAGGACGTCGAGATTCTTGGCATCGAGCCCGTCGGTAACTACGCCATCAAACCCTCGTTTTCGGATGGACACGACAGCGGCCTGTATTCTTGGGACATTCTGTACGCCCTGTGCCAGCACCGCGATGAGCTATGGGCAGGTTATCTCGAAGAAGTTGAAAAAGCCGGTGCCAGCCGCGATCCCGCACTCTGTCCACCTCCACCGCCCAAGCCAGCCCCAAAGTGTGGCCCGAAGCGCTAACCCTTGATTTCAGGGCACACGCCCACATCTTAGTCGCATCATGAACACAGACAAAACCACCCATTTTGGCTTCGAGCAAGTGGCTGAAGCCGAAAAGGCGCGCCGTGTCGCCGAAGTATTTACCTCCGTCGCTCAACGCTACGATCTGATGAACGACCTTATGTCCGCCGGTCTGCATCGGGCGTGGAAAGCCTTCACCATCGCGCGCAGCGGCGTGCGCGAGGGATCTCGCGTGCTCGACGTCGCAGGAGGAACAGGTGATCTCTCCCTGGCTTTCGCACGCAAGGTAGGCGTACGCGGCCAAGTCTGGCTTACCGACATCAACAACGCCATGCTTACCTGTGGCCGTGACCGCCTGTGCGACAAGGGCTTTATTCTTCCGGTCGCGCAGTGTGACGCCGAGCACCTGCCTTTTCCTGACGACTATTTCGATTGCGTCACCGTGGCCTTTGGCCTGCGCAACATGACGCACAAGGAATCGGCACTGGCCGAGATGCGTCGGGTCCTGCGGCCCGGCGGACGTTTGCTGGTACTCGAATTCTCCCAGGTGTGGAAACCACTGGCTCCGTTGTACGATTTTTACTCGTTCAACGTCATCCCGCGTATCGGCGAAGCCGTCACCAACGATGCGGACAGCTACCGCTACCTTGCCGAGTCGATCCGGATGCACCCCGACCAGGACACATTGCAAAACATGATGGAACAAGCCGGCCTGGAGAACGTCAAATACTATAATCTGACGATGGGCGTTGTTGCCCTGCACTGTGGTTATAAATACTGACACTCTTTCGGAGTAATCGATGAAAAAACTGTTTATTGCCGTTTTCTCGCTCACCCTGGCGCTTGGCCTCAGCATTGGCGATGCCGACGCTGCGAAGCGTCTCGGCGGCGGCAAATCGGTCGGCATGCAACGTGAAGCGGTGGCCCCCAAGCCTGCCGCTCCCGCGCAAGCCGCTCCCGCCCCGGCCAACCAGCCGGCTCCCGCTGCCCCGACGGCCGCCCAACCGCAACCCAAGCGTAACTGGCTCGGCCCGATCGCGGGTCTCGCCGCAGGCCTCGGCATTGCCGCACTCCTGTCGCACTTCGGTCTTGGCGAAGGGATGGCCAACTTCCTGATGATCGCCCTGCTAGCCATGGCCGTCTTCTTTGTCTTCAAGCTGCTGTTCCGGCGCAAAGCCGAGCCGCAAGCGGATTCTTCGCCTCTGCAGTACGCAGGCGCAGGAAACAACGGCATGACCCCACCCCCGGCCATGCCGCCGCAGTACGGCGCAGCGTCCGCTGAGACCCCTGTCGCCGCCGCTTCGCGCATTCCGGCCGGGTTCGACAGCGAAGGTTTCCTGCGCGTGGCCAAGCTCAATTTCGTCCGTCTGCAAGCAGCGAACGACGCAGGCAACCTCGCCGACCTGCGCGAGTTCGTCAGCCCTGAAATCTTTGCCGAGATCAAAATGCAGCTTGAAGAACGCGGCAAGACCACACAGCAGACCGACGTTGTCACGCTCAATGCCAACCTGCTCGAAGTGATCACGGAAGGTTCCCGCCACATCGCCAGTGTTCACTTCACCGGCATGATCCGTGAAGAAGCCAACGCTCCGGCGCAACCTTTCGAAGAAGTCTGGAACCTGACCAAACCTGCCGACGGCAGTGGCGGCTGGGTAGTTGCCGGCATTCAACAGATCGCCTGACCCCTGCCCATGCTCGTTGACGCTGCCCTTTCTTTCTGCAACCACGTTCTCACGCAGGAAGACTGGGCACGCGAGCGGCTAAAATCCTTTGCTGGACAAACTGCGCGCCTCACCACGGGCGCGCTTTCTTTTTCGGTCACCGTCACGCCCCTCGGTTTTTTCAAACCTGCCCAAGCCACGGCGCAGCCCGAAGTAACGGTATCCGTCCCTGGCGACTCGCTCTGGCAACTGAGCCAAGGCCGGGATGCCTTGCTCTCCGTTGCTAGGATCGAAGGAAGAGCCGATTTCGCCGACACCCTCTCTTTTGTCCTTCGCCATCTCCGCTGGGACTTGGAAGCCGATCTCGCCCCGCATTGTGGTGATCTGCTGGCACATCGTATCGTGTCCGGCGTAAACGCCGCCATCGCAGCGCAACGCCAGTGCTTCACGAACCTCAGCAGCAATTTGGCCGACTATCTGCGCGACGAAAGCCGAGATTTGCTCTCCACTTCCGAAATGCGCCAACTCCGTTCTGGAATAATCGACGCAGAGAGTTCCACCGAATTGCTTGAACGCCGCATCAACCGATTTGCCAGTTAAACAACTCGCGTATCAGACATCCAGCCGACCTCGCGGCTGAACACTCTGTCCTGGCTCCCGTTCCCGATATCCCCGCCCGGCCTCAAATATTGCCTTATTCCAACTCGAGCGCGAGATACAGCATCATCCGCTCTTCATCCTGCGCCGGGTTCAACCCTGTAATCTCGTGAATCCGTCGTAAACGGTAGTCCAGCGTATTGCGGTGAACATGCAATGCACGTGCTGCCACCTGAGGTTGAGCATTTGCTGCAAACCAAGCCTCCAAGGTCCGCCGTAGCAAGCCCCCACGCCGGTCGGCCTTAGCTAGTGCAATCAATGGCCGCCTCAAGTGTTCTGCCTGCCACCCGCTGCCCAAGCCTGCCAACAACACTGGCAAACTCAGTTCGTAGAAAGAAAAGAGTCGGTCACAAGGCGTGCGCTTTCGACCGACACGCAGGGTATTACGAGCGCTCTGGTAGGACAGAGCCATTCCTTCAACCCCCCTCAGACCAACCCCCAATGCCAACTGCGGCCGGATTGCCTGCCCCTCCGACACCAGCACGTCGATATGCTCAAGGCGCACACGCGCATAAGCAGCCAGTTTGTGCGCTTCCTGCTCACCGTCAAAGCGGATAAGGATGGCAAGTTCACGCGGCGAAATTGCAGCCACCAAGGCTTCCGGTCTCTGTGCCAGCAGGGCAGCCTGCCACTGTTCGATAATCCGCTGTGCCTTGTCCAATGACAGTTCAGGGTCGCTCATTTCACAGACGATGGCGGCCCGTGTGATGTCCGGCTCAATCCCGAGGCGCAATGCCCAAGACGTCATCTCTTCACGATTGCTCAAGCCAGGCTTGAGTGCCTGATAGACGAACTCTTCACGATAGCGTTTCTCACGCTGCAGTTCCTCGGTCAGCAGAGACTGCTCGAGGATCATTTCGGCCGTAATACGCACAAGTTCGCCATATTGGCGCACGGTCCGCGGTGCGCCGGTCAAGCCGACCACCCCGCAAATCTGCCCTCGAACCGACAAAGGTAGATTGACGCCTGGTTTGACGCCCGGCATATGTCGCACCGCTGCTTCGTCAATCTCGATCACCTTTTGCTGAGCCAGCACCAGTTGTGCTCCGGCATGCAACTGACCGATTCTAGCCGAGACCCCACTGCCCAAAATGATCCCGCGCACGTCCATCACGTTGACGTTAAAAGGGATCACCCCCATCGTCCGCGA
This sequence comes from uncultured Propionivibrio sp., assembly GCA_964531885.1. Classification (GTDB taxonomy): domain Bacteria; phylum Pseudomonadota; class Gammaproteobacteria; order Burkholderiales; family Rhodocyclaceae; genus Propionivibrio. The sequence goes on along the minus strand of CAZHFS010000171.1, from coordinate 812 downwards.
CACAATCTCCTGCGCCAGCGCTGGTTGTATGGTCAGCATAATATTTTGTGCGAACGCCCAAAATCTGACCATATACCAAGGCAATAATCCAGTCAAACGCCAGATGATTATTCCCGCCAGGCCGTCTTACGATACTTATGCAAACCAATTTCTTTCGTAGAGACCACCATGCGCATTGTCGTTGCCCCCGATTCATACAAAGGCAGCCTGTCTGCTGTATCCGTCGCTAGCGCCATGGCTCGCGGCATTCTCCAAGTCTTCCCTGAAGCCGAGGTAGTTCAGGTTCCGATCGCCGATGGCGGTGAAGGCACGGTCGAAGCGCTCGTCACAGCGACCGGTGGGACACTCCGGCATAACCTGGTGACCGGACCCCTCGGCGCTAAACACATCGCCCATTGGGGCGTCCTCGGTGACGGACAAACCGCCGTGATCGAGATGGCGACCGCCTCCGGCTTACCGCTGCTCAAACCTTCTGAACGCGACCCACGCATCACCACAACCTACGGCACCGGCGAATTGATTGGTGCTGCACTCGATGCCGGGTTACGCCGAATCATCCTCGGCATCGGAGGCAGTGCCACCAACGATGGCGGGGCGGGCATGGCGCGTGCTCTTGGCGTGCGTTTTCTTAGCGCAGCGGGCACCGACCTTGACCTGCATGGAGGTGCCGCCCTTCACCACCTTGGTGAAATTGACGTTTCATCACTCGACCCTCGCCTCCTGCAGTGCGAGATCATCGTAGCCTGCGATGTTGACAATCCACTCTGCGGCGACCAGGGAGCCTCTGCGGTCTTTGGCCCCCAAAAAGGGGC
>CAZHFS010000170.1:0-6449 GCA_964531885.1 uncultured Propionivibrio sp. | reverse complement strand
ATCTGCTGTCCGGGACCATCCAGAACGACATCCTCAAGGAGTTCATGGTCCGCAATACCTACATTTATCCGCCCAAGCCGTCGATGAAAATCATTGCCGACATCTTTGGGTACACCGCGCAGCACATGCCGAAGTTCAACTCGATTTCGATCTCCGGCTACCACATCTCCGAAGCCGGGGCGAACCAGGCCATCGAACTCGCGTTCACCCTGGCAGATGGCGCCGAGTATGTGCGTACCGGTATTGCCTCGGGCCTTGACGTTGACGACTTCGCCGGCCGCCTGTCGTTCTTCTGGGCGGTGGGCATGAACTTCTACCTTGAAATCGCCAAGATGCGCGCTGCGCGCCTCCTGTGGCATCGCATCATGACCCGCTTCGGCGCCAAGAAGCCGAAGTCGATGATGCTGCGCACGCACAGCCAGACCTCCGGCTGGTCGCTGACCGAGCAGGATCCGTACAACAACGTCATTCGTACGACGATGGAAGCGATGGCTGCTGTGTTCGGCGGCACCCAGTCGCTGCACACCAACGCGCTGGACGAGGCGATTGCCCTGCCGACCGAGTTCTCGGCGCGTATCGCGCGCAACACCCAGATCATCATCCAGGAAGAAAGCCAGATCTGTAAGGTGGTCGACCCGTGGGCCGGTTCGTACATGATGGAGGCGCTGACGCAGGATATGGCTGACAAGGCCTGGGCGCTGATCGAGGAAATCGAGGCCATGGGTGGCATGGTCAAGGCCGTCGAGTCGGGCTGGGCCAAGATGAAGGTCGAAACCTGTGCGGCTGAAACCCAGGCCCAGATCGATTCGGGCAAGAAGGTCATCGTCGGGGTCAACAAGTACAAGCTGGCCAAGGAAGATCCGATCGAGATTCTCGATATCGACAACCACGCCGTGCGTGAGTCGCAGATCGCCCGCATCCAGAAGATTCGCGCCACGCGCGATGCTGCTGCCGTGCAGGCCGCGCTCGACGCGCTGACCAAGGCTGCCGAGACGGGCGAGGGCAATCTGCTTGATCTGACTGTGAAGGCCATGCGCTTGCGCGCCACCGTCGGTGAAGTGTCGGATGCGCTGGAAAAAGTCTTTGGTCGCTTCCGTGCCAACAACCAGACCATTTCCGGCGTCTATGGCGGGGTCGTGGAAGGTCTCGACAGTTGGGAGACGATCAAGGCCGACGTGGCCAAGTTCGCTGAAGAGGAAGGCCGTCGTCCGCGCGTCATGATCGCCAAACTCGGCCAGGATGGACACGATCGCGGCGCCAAGGTGGTGGCTACGGCCATGGCCGACCTGGGCTTCGATATTGACGTCGGCCCGCTGTTCCAGACGCCGGAAGAAGCCGCGCGTCAGGCGATCGAGAACGATGTGCACGCCATCGGCTGCTCTTCCCTCGCTGCCGGGCACAAGACGCTGGTACCGCAACTGATTCAGGCCCTCAAGGCGCAAGGCTCCGATGACATCATCGTCTTTGCCGGCGGGGTCATCCCGGCGCAGGACTACGATGCCCTGTTCGCTTCGGGCGCCAAGGCGGTTTTTGGTCCTGGGACGCGCATCGAAGACTCGGCCCGCAAGGTGCTCGAGGAAATCCGCAAGGCTCGCGCCTAAGGGAGTATTGCGGATGGAGATGAACGCCGATCCGGCGCTGCTTGCCGCCGTCGACCAGCAACTGGTCGACGGTGTTCTGGCTCACCAGCGGCGTTCGCTCGCCAAGACCATCACCCTCATCGAGTCAACGCGCAGTGATCATCAGGCGCGTGCTCAGAGGGTGCTGGCCGCCCTGCTCCCGCATACGGGAAAGGCGATTCGTGTGGGTATTTCCGGGGTGCCCGGGGCCGGTAAGTCGACCTTCATCGAGGCGCTCGGCAACTATCTGATCGATCAGGGCCACAAATTGGCGGTTCTGGCGGTTGATCCTTCCTCGTCGGTTTCCGGCGGGTCCATCCTCGGCGACAAGACGCGCATGGAGTCGCTCTGTCAGCGTGAGGAAGCTTTCATCCGGCCGAGTCCTTCGGCCGGATCACTTGGCGGAGTGGCCGAGAAAACGCGCGAGGCCATGCTGGCCTGCGAAGCGGCAGGCTACGATGTCGTGCTGGTCGAAACGGTTGGCGTCGGACAGAGTGAAACGACGGTGGCCGGCATGGTCGACATGTTCGTGCTGATCCAGTTGCCCAATGCGGGAGACGATCTGCAGGCGATCAAGAAAGGCATCGTCGAGATCGCCGATCTGGTGGCGATCAACAAGTGCGACATCGATCCTCAAGCTGCGGCGGTTGCCCGCTCGCAGTGGAAGCAGGCGTTGCACATGCTGCGCCCCACCTCGCCCAACTGGCGACCGCCGGTCATCGGAGTCAGTGCCCTGAAAAAAGAGGGCATGGCTGAGTTCTGGGCCGAGATTGAACGCCATAATGAAGTCATGGGAGCAAGCGGTGAGCTCGAGGCCAAGCGCCGCAAGCAGGCGCTCGACTGGATGTGGAGCATGATCGAGTCCGGCCTGCATCACCATTTCAAGCACCATCCCGGTGTGCATGCTGCTTTGCCCGACCTCACCCGGGCAGTGGCCGAAGGTCGTGCGACACCCGGTGCAGCCGCCAATCAACTGCTGAATTTCCTCAAGTCATAGCGTCGGATGAACTGCCCGGCTTTCGGGCGGTCATAGCCTCCTCGTCTATAGAGGGGGGTTTATGCACGATATCGTCCGACAACTGGCCGAAAAGCGAGAGGCCGCGTGCCTCGGTGGCGGTCAGAAGCGTATTGATGCACAGCATGCCAAAGGCAAACTGTCCGCACGCGAACGCATCGAGTTACTGCTTGATTCGGGCTCCTTCGAAGAGTGGGATATGTTCAAGGAGCATCGGTGTACCGATTTCGGGATGAGCGAGCAGCAAGTCCCGGGGGATGGTGTCGTGACTGGCTACGGCACGATCAATGGCCGACTCATTTTCGTTTTCTCCCAGGACTTTACTGTTTTTGGCGGATCCCTGTCCGAAGCCCATGCCGAGAAAATCTGCAAGCTGATGGATCATGCCATCAAGGTCGGTGCGCCGATTATCGGGATCAACGATTCAGGCGGTGCGCGCATCCAGGAAGGGGTGGCTTCTCTCGGCGGATACGCCGAGGTATTTCAGCGCAATGTCATGGCGTCGGGTGTCGTGCCCCAGATTTCGGTCATCATGGGGCCGTGCGCCGGGGGCGCGGTGTATAGCCCGGCAATGACCGACTTCATCTTCATGGTCAAGGATTCGTCGTACATGTTCGTCACCGGGCCTGAAGTGGTCAAGACAGTGACGCACGAGGAAGTGACTTCCGAGGAACTGGGCGGTGCGCTGACTCATACCCGAACTTCCGGGGTTGCCGACCTGGCGTTTGAAAACGACGTCGAAGCGCTGATGATCCTGCGGCGCTTTATCGGTTTTCTGCCGGGCAACAACCGTGAGAAGCCGCCTACGCTGCCGGCCCAGGACCCGGCCGACCGCCTTGATTTTTCTCTCGACACGCTGGTGCCGGACAACCCCAACAAGCCATATGACATCAAGGAACTCATCGTCAAGGTGGTTGATGACGGGGACTTCTTCGAGCTTCAGCCTGATTATGCCAAAAACATTGTGGTCGGCTTTGGCCGGATGGATGGCTCGCCGGTCGGCTTTGTCGCCAACCAGCCCTTGGTCATGGCCGGTTGCCTGGATATCAAAAGTTCGACCAAGGCGGCGCGTTTCGTGCGTTTCTGCGATGCCTTCAATATCCCGGTGGTGACCTTCGTCGATGTGCCTGGCTTCATGCCGGGTACGGCGCAGGAATACGGCGGCATCATCAAGCACGGTGCCAAACTGCTCTACGCCTACGCCGAGTGCACCGTGCCGAAAGTGACCGTGATTACCCGTAAGGCCTACGGTGGGGCCTACGATGTGATGTCCTCGAAACATTTGCGCGGCGATGTGAACTTTGCCTGGCCGTCGGCGGAAATCGCCGTGATGGGCCCCAAGGGGGCGGTCGAAATCATTTTCCGAGAGGAAAAGGGCGATCCGGCCAAGCTTGCGCAGCGCGAGGCCGAATACAAGGCCAAGTTTGCCAACCCCTTCGTGGCGGGGGCGCGCGGCTTCATCGACGATGTGATCATGCCGAATGAGACGAGAAAGCGTATCTGCCGCAGCCTTGCCATGCTGCGCGACAAGCAGCTCGAGAATCCGTGGCGCAAGCACGGCAACATTCCGCTTTAAAAACCAAACGCATTCAACGCAGAGTCCACAGAGACACCGCGCTCACAGAGATAAACCTTGGTTGTTGTCTTTCGCCGTGATCTCAGTGGCTCCGTGCCCTCCGTGTTAAAAGAGGTTCGCTGCTATGTTCAAAAAAATCCTGATTGCCAACCGCGGCGAGATTGCATGTCGCGTGATCAAAACCGCCCGACGCATGGGTATTGCGACAGTGGCCGTTTATTCCGAGGCCGATAACGACGCCCTGCATGTGGATCTGGCTGACGAGGCTGTCTGTATCGGTCCGGCACCTTCCAAGGAGTCCTACCTCGTCATCGACCGGATCATCGCGGCCTGTAAGGAGACCGGTGCCGAAGCGGTGCATCCCGGCTACGGCTTTCTTTCGGAAAATCCCGAATTCTCTCGCCGGCTCGAAGAGAACGGTATCGTGTTCATCGGCCCCAAGCATGCCTCGGTGGCTGCGATGGGCGACAAGATCGAATCAAAGAAGCTGGCCAAGCTTGCTGGCGTCAATACGATTCCCGGCTATAACGATGCCATTGCCGATGCAGGGCATGCCGTGCAGATTGCACGGGAGATCGGTTATCCGGTGATGATCAAGGCCTCGGCAGGTGGTGGTGGCAAAGGGCTGCGCGTTGCGTTCAATGATACCGAAGCGGCGGAGGGGTTTGACTCGTGCCGCAACGAGGCGCGTAATAGCTTTGGCGATGATCGGGTGTTCATCGAGAAATTTGTCGAGGGACCGCATCACATTGAAATTCAGGTGGTCGGTGATGCGCATGGCAATGTGGTGTACCTGCTTGAGCGGGAATGCTCGATCCAGCGTCGGCATCAGAAAGTAATCGAGGAGGCGCCGTCGCCATTCATCGATGCCGAGATTCGTCAGGCGATGGGCGAACAGGCCGTCGCACTGGCGCGGGCGGTCAACTACCAGAGTGCAGGAACAGTCGAGTTCGTGGTTGGTTCGGACAAGCGTTTCTACTTCCTCGAAATGAATACCCGCCTACAGGTCGAGCATCCTGTCACCGAGATGATCACCGGGCTTGACCTCGTCGAGTTGATGATCCGGGTAGCAGCCGGGGAAAAACTCCCTTTTGCTCAAGCCGACATCCGGGCGAATGGTTGGGCTATCGAGTGCCGTATCAATGCGGAGGATCCGCTGCGTGGCTTTCTGCCCTCGACCGGGCGCCTGGTGCGCTTCCAGCCACCCCAGGAGGAGCCTGGTGCGGTACGGGTTGATACCGGTGTCTATGAGGGGGGCGAGATTTCGATGCACTACGATTCGATGATCGCCAAGCTGATCTGTCATGGCGCGACGCGTGATGAGGCCATCGGGCGAATGCGGGAGGCGCTCAATGCTTTCCATATCGCTGGAGTGAATTCGAACATCCCTTTCCAGGCCGCGTTGATGCACCATCCTCGATTTGTTTCGGGGGTGTTTACCACAGGCTTCATTGCCGAAGAGTATCCGCAGGGTTTTCATGCCGCCGAGGTTCCTCACCCTGACTTGGGGTTGCTGGCTGCGGTGGCCGCGTTTGCCCGCCGGCGCTATATTGATCGGGCGGTTAGGATCAGTCACCAGATGCATGGCCAGCCGCGCCGGGTAGGCCCTGACTGGGTCGTATTCATTGAGGGCGTCAGCTATCCGGTGACCCTCGAAGCCATTGCCGGGGGGTACGCCATCCGATGCAATGGGCAGCGGTACGAGATCGTTTCCGAGTGGCTGTTCCGCGAGCCGGTATTCCGGGGTACGTGCAATGGTGAGCCGATTTGCCTGCAGATCGAGCGTTCGGGACTCGAGTACCGGATCATGCACTATGGGCGCCGCGTCAGGGCGGTGGTGATGACGGCCAAGGCCGACCGCCTGCTTGCCCTGATGCCGGCAAAGCAGCCCCCCGATATGTCGAGATACCTGCTCTCGCCAATGCCGGGCTTGCTGCGCGAGGTCACCGTGCAGAGTGGTCAGGTGGTGCGGGCGGGGGAAAAGCTGGCCGTGATCGAGGCGATGAAAATGGAGAATATCCTGCGTGCGGAGAAAGATTGCACGGTCAAAAAAATTGTTGCGCAGCCGGGCGAGAGCCTGTCGGTCGATCAGGTGATTGTCGAGTTCGAGTAGGTTGCGACAAGCAAAACACTGCGAAAAAAAGCCCGCATCAAGCGGGCTTTTTCATGGGCTTGGACGATTGTGCTAGCCGCCGGCGCCCATCAATGCGAGCAGAACGCCACCGGCAACCACGCTGGC
>CAZHFS010000169.1:0-6453 GCA_964531885.1 uncultured Propionivibrio sp. | reverse complement strand
CCGGGCGCGCCGGGTCGCTGCACCACTCGCTCCACGACCCCGGATACAATTTGGCGCCGGGCAATCCGGCGCGCTCCATGGCCAGCAGGTTGAGGCAGGCCGAGACGCCGGAACCGCATTGCAGGATGGCTTGCTCGGGGGATAGGCCATCGAGCAGCTCGAGGAACTCGCGTCGCAGTTCGTCGGCCGGACGGAACAGGCCGTCTTCGCCAAGGTTGCGCCCGAAGAAGCGATTGCGGGCGCCGGGGATATGCCCGCCCACGGGGTCGATTGTCTCGTTTTCGCCACGGAAACGATCCGGGCCGCGCGCATCGATCACACAGCGCTCGAGATTGCCGATATTCGCCAGCACTTCGTCGGCCCCCACCGTCCACTCGCGCGGAGAACCAATGAATTCGACCGGTTTGACCTCGGGAACAACCGCATCCAATGGCCGCCCTTCCTTGACCCACTGCCCGAAGCCACCATCCAGCAAGGCCACGCGATCATGCCCCAGCCAGCGCAGCATCCACCACAGCCGCCCCGCAACCATGCCACCTGCATCATCATAGACCACCACCTGGGTCTCGGGGGTAATGCCGCAACGCCCAAAGGTCTGGCGCATGCTTTCAAGATCGGGCAAGGGATGCCGGCCATTGCACCCGGTCTTCGGCCCGGAGAGATCATCGTCCAGATGCAGGAAAATGGCGCCGGGCAAGTGGCTCTCCGCATATACCCGGCGCCCGTAGGTCACATCGGAGAGTTGGTGGCGGACGTCGATGACCTGCCAGGCCGGATCATCAAGATGTGCGGCCAGTGTCGCGCACGAAACCAGCGTCGAACTGCAATCGGCCGAGCGCTCGGCTTCGCCTTCATCAAGCCAGGCGCGCGCTTCAGGCTCATTGTCGAAGAGGCGCATCTCGGCCTGCACGAAAATCTGCGACAACCAGGCACTCCAGGCGACCCACTCGCTGTGGGTAATCACGGCGATGCGCTTGAAATCACTCTTGTGGGCGCGCGCGAACACGACTTCTTCCCAAGCCACGTCAAGGGTGAAGTCGGCCATCTGGCGCAAATCGAAATAAAGGTCGACCGGCCCGTGAAAACGGACCTTGTAATTGACCATGTCTTCGAATTCTTTGTAGTCGGCAAGGGTGAACTCTCCGTAGACATTCACTTCGACCCGATGGGGATGCTGTTGTACGACGATCATGGCGATCTCCACTCCGTTGTTGTACTTCCTACCAGACCCGGCGACATTGCCCGGCCCGATCATTCATTACCCGGCGACCGATCCTTGGAGAACGCGTTGGCTAGCACACCGCTCGCGACGATCAGGCCAATCGCCAGCCAGGCCTCCAGCGACAACGTCTCCTTCCAGATCAGCATACCGAAAAGGCTGGCAAAAATCACGGCCGAATACGCCAAGCTGGCAGCCACCAGCGTCTTACCGCGCTTGTACGCACGTGTCATGGCAAGCTGGGCAAGCGTACCGAACCCCCCAACCCCCAGCAAAAGCAGCCCGCCCCGCTGGTCGATCGGATGTATCTCGGAAAAAAGCAGCCACAGGCAACTGCCCAGCGTCGCGAGCAGCGAAAAATAAAAGACCGTACGCTCCTCAGGCTCTCCGCGCTCGCCCAGTTCCCGCACATTGAAATAGGCCACCCCCGCCAACATGCCACTCGCCAGGCTGACCAGAATTCCGAGCCACTGCGCCGTTTCGAGACTCGGCCGCAAGAGCAGGGCCACCCCGGCAAAGCCAACGCCAAGCGCGACGATGACCCCGGCGTTGAGACGTGCTTTGCCGAAGGCCGCCAGATAGAGCGCAAGGAACAGCGGTGAGGTATAGGCCAGGGTCACGGCCGTCGCCAGGGGCAACAGGGTGATCCCCAGGAAATAGAGACAGAGCGAGATAAAACCACTCCCGCCGCGTCGCAACTGAAACTTCCAGTGCGGTGTCCTCAAGGGTATCCCGCGCACGGCGATCAGAACCGAGATCAGGATCAAGGAAATGAGGTTGCGGTAAAACACGATTTCGGCGGTCGAGAACTGGTCGGCCGCGAGTTTGACGCATACGCCCATGCAGGCGAACAGAAAACTGGCGACAAGCATCCACAAAGCTTGCATAAGAAGAAGGGGGCCACGCCCCTCGGGCACGGCGCAAAATGCGGTAAAGGCAGGATTTTAGACCTTTTCTGATTGACCACCTCCCCCTGTTTGCGCTATTTTTCGCCGTTTCCAGCGAGTTTTCCCCGATGGCGCGCACGACACCCCCCGTTCCACAAACCGAGGAACGCCAGACTTCGCCTTCCGAGCTCGGGGACTTGCGCTTTGAAGCCGCGCTGACCGAGCTCGAAACGATTGTTCAACGCATGGAAGGCGGGCAGTTACCCCTTGAGGAATCGATTGCCGCCTACCGGCGCGGCAGTGCCTTGCTCAAGCACTGCCAGCAGAAGCTCGACGATGCGGAAGCGCGCATCCAGATTCTGGAGAATGGCCAATTGCGCGATTTCGATGCCGCCAGCGAAGGCAGATCATGACCCAAGACACCGCACTTCCCTTTGTCGACTGGATGCAAGGCATCCAGTCGCGCATGGAGCAGACGCTTGACCGCCTGCTCCCCGCCGCACACTCGATCCCCAACCGGCTGCACGAAGCCATGCGCTACGCCACGCTGGGCGGCGGCAAGCGTGTGCGCCCCTTGCTCGCCTTCGCGGCGGGTCAGCTCACGGCAGCCCCGGCAGAACGGATCGAGGTTGCCGCCAGCGCCGTCGAACTGATCCACGCCTACTCGCTGGTGCATGACGACCTGCCGTGCATGGACAACGACGTTCTGCGCCGTGGCCGCCCGACCTGCCACGTCGAGTACGACGAAGCCACCGCCCTGCTCGTGGGCGACAGCCTGCAGACGCTGGCATTTGAGCTCCTTTCCGGCGAAAACCTCGGCGCGCCAGCGCGCCAACTGGAGATGGTCCGCACGTTGGCGCACGCCAGTGGTTCCTGGGGCATGGCCGGTGGCCAGGCCATTGACCTAGGGGCCGTCGGACGGACGCTCGAACAGGCGGAACTCGAACTCATGCATGCGCTCAAGACCGGCGCCCTGATCCGCGCAGCCGTCCTCCTCGGCGCGCAATGCGGAGACACTTTCCCGGCCGAGGAGCGTGAAGCCCTCGACCGCTTCGCCAAACGCGCCGGCCTACTTTTCCAGGTCGTCGACGACATCCTCGACTGTACCGCCAGCACCGCCACACTGGGCAAAACCGCCGGCAAGGACGCTGAAGCCGAAAAACCCACCTACGTCAGCTTGCTCGGATTGGAACGCGCACGCGATTTTGCTGCCGAACTGCACGACCAAACCCTTGATGCGCTCGCCGGTTTCGGCGAGCGGGCTCAACGCTTGCGCGAACTGACCGACTTCATTTCGCATCGCTCGTTTTAACCGATGCCGCCTGGCGCTCTTGTATCGCAACAGAATCCGGACTTCGTTCCATGACCCGCTATCCCTTGCTCGACACTCTCGCCTCGCCCGCCGACCTGCGCGCACTGGAGCGCAAGCAGTTGCCCCAGCTTGCCGAAGAACTGCGAGCATTCCTCGTCGAATCGGTCTCCAAGACCGGCGGACACTTGTCATCCAACCTCGGCACCGTTGAACTGACGCTGGCCCTGCACTATGTGTACGACACCCCGCGCGACCGGCTGGTGTGGGACGTCGGTCACCAGACCTACGCGCACAAAGTGCTTACCGGCCGCCGCGAGGGCATGGCCCATCTGCGCAGCCACGGAGGAGTCTCCGGCTTCCCCAAGCGCTCTGAAAGCGAATACGACACCTTTGGTGTCGGTCACTCCTCAACTTCGATCTCCGCGGCACTGGGCATGGCACTGGCCTGCAAGCTCAAGGGCGACAACCGAAAAACCGTCGCCATCATTGGTGACGGCGCCATGTCTGCCGGCCAGGCTTTCGAAGCGCTGAACAACGCCGGTGTCGCGGATGCCGACATGCTTGTCATCCTTAACGACAATGACATGTCGATCTCGCCACCAGTCGGCGCGCTGAACAAATATCTTGCCCGCCTTTTCTCTGGCAGCGCCTTCAATGCGGCGCGCCGTGCCGGCGAAAAAGTCCTTGCCGTCTCACCCGGCCTGCTCGAGTTCGCCAACCGCTTCGAAGAACACGTGAAGGGCATGCTCACCCCGGGAACGCTATTCGAGGAACTGGGCTTCAACTACATCGGCCCGATCGACGGCCACGACCTCGACTCGCTGATCCCGACGCTGCAGAACCTGCAAAAACTCAAGGGACCGCAGTTTCTGCACGTCATTACCCGCAAGGGCCAAGGCTACAAGCTCGCCGAGGCCGACCCCATCCTCTACCACGGCGTGTCGAAGTTCCAGCCCGAGGTCGGCATTGAGGGAGGCAAGGGTGGCAAAGGGGGTAGCGCGCGACCGACCTACACCCAGGTTTTCGGCCAATGGCTCTGCGACATGGCGGCTGCCGACGACAAACTGGTGGCCATCACCCCGGCCATGGGCGAAGGCTCGGGCATGATCCGCTTCTCCGAACAGTACCCGAACCGCTACTACGACGTTGGCATTGCCGAGCAACACGCCATCACCTTTGCCGCAGGCATTGCCTGCGAAGGCCTGCGCCCGGTCGTCGCCATCTACTCGACGTTCCTCCAGCGCGGCTTCGACCAAATGCTGCACGACGTCGCCCTACAGAATCTGCCGGTGGTCTTCGCTCTCGACCGCGGCGGGCTGGTCGGCGCCGACGGGCCGACGCACCACGGCACGTTCGACCTGTCCTACGTCACCTGCATCCCGAACATGATGGTCATGGCACCTGCCGACGAAGAAGAATGCCGGCGCATGCTGACCACCGCGTACCGCCACGACGGCCCGGCCGTCGTGCGTTACCCTCGGGGAACCGGCCCCGGTGTGGCGACGACCGGAGAACTCCTTTCTCTGCCGCTTGGCAAAGGCGAAATCCGCCGTCAGGGCAGGAAGACCGCCCTGCTCGCTTTCGGCAGTATGCTGACCCCGGCACTCGAAGCTGGCGACATTCTGGATGCCACGGTCGCCAACATGCGCTTCGTCAAGCCGATTGACCGCGAGCTGATCGCCCAACTGGCTGCGGAACATTCCCTGCTCGTCAGCATCGAAGAAAATGCACTGATCGGTGGCGCCGGCTCGGAAGTCGCCCGCGTTCTCGACGAGTTGGGCAGCCCGGTACAGTTTGTGCGCATCGGCCTACCGGACCGTTTCATCGATCACGGCGACCAGACACGCTTGCTGGCCGAAGTCGGCCTGGATTGCCAGGGAATTGTCGGCACCGTCCTCGGCGTGTGCCCGGACGCCCTGGGTGCACAACCGGCCGCCACCCCTATTGCTCAGGAACAGTCATGAACACCAAACACAGTCCCGCCATGGTCGATGTCCAGAATCTGGCAGACACCCGACAGATCGCAATCAACCGGGTCGGGATCAAGTCCATCCGCCACCCGATCAAGGTCCTCGACCGCAGTGGCGGCGTCCAGCACACCATTGCCGTATTCAACATGTACGTCGGCCTGCCGCACAACTTCAAAGGCACGCACATGTCGCGTTTCGTCGAGATCCTCAACAACCATGAGCGCGAAATCTCGATCGAGAGCTTCCCGGCAATGCTCCGAGAAATGGCACAGAAACTCGAAGCCGAAACCGGCCACATCGAGATGACTTTCCCCTACTTCATCAACAAGGCGGCCCCGGTATCCGGCGTGCAGAGCCTGATGGATTACGACGTCACCCTCACTGGCGAAATTTGCCACGGCGAAATCGCCTCATCGGTCAAGGTCGTCGTCCCGGTGACCAGCCTGTGCCCCTGCTCGAAGAAGATTTCCGAGCGCGGCGCCCACAACCAGCGTTCACACGTCACGATCACCGCTCACATTCAGGACCATATCTGGATCGAGGAGATTGTCGAACTCGTCGAAAAGGAAGCATCCTGCGAGTTGTATGGCCTGCTTAAGCGCCCGGACGAGAAATTCGTCACTGAACGCGCTTACGACAACCCGAAGTTCGTCGAGGACATGGTGCGCGACGTCGCCGCCCGACTCAGCCGTGAAACCCGCATCCGCGCCTATGTGGTCGAATCGGAGAACTTCGAATCGATCCACAATCACTCGGCCTACGCGCTGATCGAAAGCGCACCGAATGCTCCGACACCATCCGCCTGATACGGATTTTTACCTGCAAGACAGATAAAAAACGGGGCGCTTCCTGACGGAACGCCCCGTTGCATTCTGCCTGCGCGCCGTAGGGCGGCGCGCAACGCCTGACAAGCTCAGTCCTTCTGCTTGCGAACCAGCTTCTCTTTGATACGCGCCGATTTACCGGAACGCTCGCGGAGGTAGTACAGCTTGGCACGACGCACATCACCGCGGCGCTTGACGTCGATCGCGGCGACCAGCGGCGAATAGGTCTGGAAGGTACGCT
>CAZHFS010000168.1:2191-6460 GCA_964531885.1 uncultured Propionivibrio sp. | reverse complement strand
CCGCGCAATCCGAAGATCAGGCTCCAGAACACGCGGCTGGACACATCAGTCGGCACGGTTGCCAATACCTGTTCGGACGTTGGCACCACGCTGCTGACGCGCGCGGGAGCCCGCAACAGCCATTCGATGAAATGCCCGGACTCGGGAAAAGAGTAATACAGATAAATTGTTTGCGTTACGACCAACCAACCGATCAGTCCGCCCAATCTGCAGCTGCGCGCCCAAAGGCAAAGCGCACATAAGTACACAACAAACAGGTACCCGCTGCCCGCTAAAAACAACAGCAACGTCGGCACAATGCTAAGCGTAGCCAGCCACCAAAACTCACGACTGAACAGCAATTTGATCGTCGCTGCCAAGTGCCCAAGGAACTCGGCATTTAAATCATATCGACTCATTGTCATCTCGCAGAAACGCCGCGCCCGGTATTTGCCTATCGACCGCCGCGGATGAAGCAACCTGACGACCGCCTCTCCTTGTCAGGGGAACACGATTGTTCTCACTCTTAACGGTGGATTCTACGCCCGGAACTATCCCGTACAAAAAAAGCCACCGCCGTGCACTTACGTACGGCGGTGGCTTCGCAGGCATCGCTGGCGCTACAACCGCCGTAAAAGCTCCTGCACCATACGGATGCGCGGGATGACGCTGTCGAGCCTCAGGAACTCTTTCTCGCCGTGGTAATTGCCGCCGATCGGGCCGAAGCCGTCGAGCGAAGGCACGCCGAGCGCCGAGGTGTAGTTGGCATCGGAGCCGCCGCCCACCGCCACCCAGCCGATGTCCTCTCCTACCGCTGCTGCTGCGGTTTCGACCACCGCCATCAACGCCTCTGACCCCGCCGACAATTCCATCGCCGGTTTGAACGAGCGGCGCCCAAGTTCGACCCGCACATCGGGCGTGAAGGGCGTTTGCTGCAATGCCTTGAGCGTCTGCTCGACACGCTCGAACTCGCTCGTTTTCCAGAAGCGGATGTCGACCTTGGCGTACGCTGTTTCAGGGACGACATTGCTGACTGTCCCGCCCTTGACGATGCCAACGTTGACCGTCGTGCCTGCCGCATAGTCGGTGAGCGGACTGAGCGCCAGAATCCAGTGTGCAAGCTCGACCACCGCCGAGCGTCCTTTCTGGTGGTCATTGCCGGCGTGCGCCGCGACACCCTTGACTTCGATCTCGTAGATGCCGACCCCTTTGCGGGCCTTCACCAGCGAGCCGTCGGCGCGCGCGCCCTCGAACACCAGCACGCAATCGCTGCGTTTGGCATAGGTCCCGATCCAGGCGTGCGAATGCACCGAACTCACTTCCTCGTCGGGATTGAGCACCACGCAGATCGCCAGGCGATCTCGCGTCTCGGCATCGAGATGACGGAGCGCGTAGAGCATGCTGAGCAGCCCCGATTTCATGTCGGCAACGCCGGGGCCGCGCGCAATGTCGCCCTCCACGGTGAAGGGCCGCACTGCTGCCGTGCCTTGCGGGAAAACGGTATCCAGATGCCCGACCAGCAGCACATCGAAGTGCTCGGCACCGGGCTTGTTGGTTGCCATCACCCCCGGCCCGACCGCAGGTCCCAAATCTGCCTGCTCGACGTGCCAGCCCAGGGTGCGGTACTGGCCGGCCATCCACTCGGCCATCTGGGTCACACCAGCGATATCAGTGGTACCGCTGTCGATATTCACCAGGAACTCGAGTTCCTGGAGGTAGGTAGCAAGCGATATTTCGCTTGCCACCGGGGCAGCCCGCCCCGGATTTAGTGTCTCGCTCATCGTCGCCTCAGAACAAGGTGAAGTTGGCAACGACGGTAGCCACCAGGCCGACTACCATCGGGATCGCGGTGCGTTTGACGACGTCAACCGGATTGACGTTGGCCACCCCGGAAACGGCCACGATCACTGCGGTAATCGGCGAAATGCTGCGCGCCATCGACGACGCGAACTGCATCGGCAGCACCAGGAGCAGGGTTTCCGCGCCGAGCTTCGAAGCCACGGTCGGCGCCAGCGACGAGAAGGCGAAGAACGGCGCGTTACCCGAGCCCATGACCACAGCCGAGACCGAGATGATGGCGGTCATCACCACGACCATCGGAATCACGCCAAGCCCGGCGCCCTGCGCCGAATCGATCAGGAAGTCGATGGCCCCAACGCTGACCAGCCCCATGGCAAAGGCCTCGCCGGCGACGATCAGAGTCACCACGGTGGCGAACTGGACACCCATCCCGTCAAAGAATACCTGGATGCTCGACAACACTCTCTTGGCGTCGCGATAGCGCACGTACTCAAAGATCATGCTCACAAAGATGCCGATGAACATGGCGGTGATCACGTCCATCTTGATCGTTTTGACGAACAGGTCACTGAACACCAGGATCAGCACCAGCGGAATGATCGGCAGCAGCACATAGATCATCGGCATCTGCGAGGCTTGCGCCTCATTGGCCAACTCGACCTTGTCGAGCGGCTGGACCACATGCCCTTCGCGCTTGTCGAACCACTTCTGAACGAAATAATGAGCAACCGCCACGCACAGCAGAACAAAAATCGCTGCCGGGATCTGGTATTTAACGAAGTACACAACGACTTCGAGGTTGGCGGTTTTCGCGGCAAGCGCCGAATTGCCCGACCCCGGCCCGAGGTCGATGCACGAGGTGGTCCCGATCATCGCGGTCGCCGACAGGCGGCTGACCCCGAGTTTCACCAGGATTGGGAACATGGTCACCATCAGCAGCAGGCCGAGTCCCGACGCGCTGGGGATGAACACGTGCAGCACCTGCCCGAGCAGGAAGCCGAGCGACAGCACCAGATAGGGCGCATGGAACAAACCGAGCGGCTTGATCGCCAGGCGCACCAGCGCCTCACTCGCGCCGATACGGTCCATGTATTTGGCGAACCCGGCCACCGACATGATGATCAGCCCCAAGCCGGCCGCCCGGCTGCTGAAGGTGATCTTGAGGAATTCGAAGATGTCGAACCACACGAAGCCCGTCGTCGTCTTGGCCGACAGCAGGCTGGACTTCATGCCGAAGATCACCGCACAGGCCATCAGCACGATGCCGCCCAGGATAAGAACTGCTTGCGCCTTGTATTTCTTGACGATCATCCAGGCCACGACGACCGTGACGACCAAACCGATGCATGCCCCCAGCATTATTTTCTCCCTTAGAGTGTTCATCGCCCCCACGTTCAGAGGCGGCTTTTTTGTCTTGTGCAGCGAATCGGCTGCACACCGCAGGCAAGGTTTTGTCGTTCGCATACGGATTGCCGCCACGCTGGTGCACGCCATCGCGGACGCCGATTTCCGCACCTTGCCCTCGGAGGCATAGCGTGTCGTCAGACGCGTGGATTGACAATCGACAATCCGGCGCAAGGTCATGACATAATGTAATAGCCATGCGCATCTTCTCCCCCTCCTTGCCCGAACTGCACGCCTTCATCGCCGTGGTGGAGACGGGGAGCTTTTCCCGCGCCGCGCTACGCCTCACGGTCACCCAGGGCGCCATCAGCCGCGCCGTGCTGCGCCTTGAGGCGCGCCTTGAACTGACCCTGTTCGAGCGCCGGCCGGGTGGCGTACAGGTCACCCCCACCGGCCAGGCCTATTACGAGCGCATTCACAAGGCGGTTGCCGCGCTCGAGGACGCCGTACCGCAGAAGACCGCGCTACGCACCGAGAAAGTGCTGCGCCTGAGCGTCATTCCCACCTTCAACATTCGCTGGCTGGTGCCGCGCCTGCCGCAATTCCACGCTGTTTGCCCCGGGGTGCGCATCGTCTTCAAGCCGTACCGCATCGACGACGACCTGCTGGGTGACGACGTCGACTGCTGGATCCGGCTGCGCCGCTCGGCGTCGACCCGCTGGCCGCGCCACATCGAGGCCAGTTATGTCATCGGCAAAGACCTGGTGATGATCTGCCACCCCAGCGTGGCGGCACAAATCCGGCAGCCCGCCGATGTCCTGCGCTTCGAACTGCTGCACCACGCCAACTATCCAGGCAACTGGGCGCTGTGGCTGCAGGCCTATGGAATCGATACCGCGCACCTTCGGCTCGGCCCAGGCTTTGACTTAGGCGTCACGCTGATCGAGGCCGTGGAGGCCAACCTGGGCGTGGCAGTCATCCAGCGCTGCCTGATCGAGCGCGAGCTCGCCGAGCAGCGGGTGGTCATTCCCCTCACCAAGCAGGTGTCGACCGGGCGCGGCTACTACCTGTGCACCCCGCGCGCGAGAACGGCGAGCCCCCACATGGAGGCCTTCCGTGCCTGGCTGTTCGAACAGGTCAAGGCAA
>CAZHFS010000168.1:0-2091 GCA_964531885.1 uncultured Propionivibrio sp. | reverse complement strand
GCGAGCCCCCACATGGAGGCCTTCCGTGCCTGGCTGTTCGAACAGGTCAAGGCAACCAACGCCCCTAGCAGTGCCGCGTAAGCGCCAGGCAAAGGCACATCAGATCGCGTTGAGCGGAATCTTCAGGTAGCGCGTGCCGTTCTCTTCGGGCGGCGGCAGCTCGCCGGCGCGCATGTTGACCTGCACCGAGGGCAGAAGCAGCACCGGCGCTTCGAGCTGCGCATCGCGTGCGCGGCGCATGGCCACGAACGCCGCCTCATCGACCCCGTCGTGGATGTGCACATTGGCCGCGCGCTCTTCCCCGACCGAGGTTACGTACGCAACCTCGCGCCCGCCCGGACGGTAGTCGTGGCACATATAGAGCGACGTCGCCTCAGGCAAACTGAGGATGCGCCGGATCGAGCGATACAGCATGGCCGCATCGCCGCCGGGGAAATCGCATCGCGCCGTCCCGTAGTCGGGCATGAACAGCGTATCGCCGACAAAGGCCACGGTTTCCTCGCCCGCGTGCACCACGTAGGTCAGACAGGCCGGGGTGTGGCCGGGTGTCTGCCACGCTTCGATGACGAGATTGCCGAGTGGCAGCGTATCGCCGTCGGCCAGCAGGCGGTCAAACTGGCTGCCGTCGGTGGCAAAGGCCGGCCCGGCATTGAACAGGCGTCCGAACACCTGCTGCACCGTGGCGATGCGGTCGCCGATCGCCACCTTTGCTCCGAGCTTCTCTTTGAGATAGGCCGCAGCCGACAGGTGGTCGGCATGCACGTGCGTTTCCAGGATCCACTCGATGCGCGCACCGAGTTCGGCGGCGCGCGTCAGCACGCGGTCGGCCGACGCGGTGCGCGTGCGCCCCGACTTCGGGTCGTAGTCGA
Organism: uncultured Propionivibrio sp.; assembly: GCA_964531885.1. Classification (GTDB taxonomy): domain Bacteria; phylum Pseudomonadota; class Gammaproteobacteria; order Burkholderiales; family Rhodocyclaceae; genus Propionivibrio. Next base: position 1,222 of record CAZHFS010000168.1, on the reverse strand, counting down.
GCACGCTGTCGATGATCGCCGCGGCCTGCGTGGCGCGATCGAGCAGCAGGTAGGTTACTGTCGAGGTCGCGGGATCAAAGAAGCCCTCGACGTACAGTTTCGATTCGTCCATGTGTGTCTCCCGTGGTGCTTATCTGCGCTGGGCGCGCTCCAGCAGTTCAAACCCGGCCATGCCACCCAGCATGGCCACGACGAACACCATACCCTGCGGCACGCCGGCGCCGAGCAGGACCAATGCCGGGCCGGGACAGATGCCGGCCACCCCCCAGCCAATGCCGAAGGTCAAGCTGCCGAGAACCAGTCGGCGGTCGATCTGGCGCGCTGTCGGCAATTGCATCGGCAAGCCGAGCAGAGAAAGGGCACGTTGCTTGGCCAAGGCGAAGGCCACCAGCCCGACCGCAATGGCCCCCACCATCACCAGCGCCAACGATGGGTCCCAGTTCCCCGCAAGATCGAGGAAGCCGAGCACCTTGCCCGGGTCGGTCATCCCCGAGACAAGCAGGCCGATACCGAACACCAGCCCGGCGAAAAACGCGAAAAATGTACTCATGGCGCCCTCAGCCCAGCCAATGCCGCAACACGAACACGGTGGCGAAGCCCGCCGCCATGAACACCAAGGTTGCCACCACCGAGCGCGGCGAGAGGCGCGAAATGCCGCACACACCATGCCCGCTAGTGCACCCCGCGCCGTAACGCGTCCCGATGCCGACCAGCAACCCGGCCACGATGATCTGCAACGATCCGACCTCGATCCGCACCTCAGGCAAGGGCAAAACCAGCGTGTAAAGCAGCGGCGCGGCGAGCAAGCCGCCGACAAAGGCCAAACGCCAGCCTATGTCGCCGCGTTGCGGGCGCAACAACCCGCCAACGATGCCGCTGATGCCGGCGATACGCCCGTTGAACAAGACGAACAGGGCCGCCGCAAGCCCGATCAGCACACCGCCAAGCAAAGCCACCCCGGGGGTGAAATGCATCCAGTCGATGGTCACACGTATTCTCCTCGGGCTCGACCGCCCCAACACCCCTGTTGCGGATGCCATGTCAGCGAACCCAAAATCGTTAATTAGCAAATACTAATAGACGATTAGTGTGTACATGCCAAGAATAGTTCAATGCTCGCCCGCTGGCGGGTCCATTCTGGATGGTGCTATCCCGAAGTTCCCCGACGATGCAACAGTCGGCCCCGCAGTCACCTCGTCAAAAAGAAACGGCCGCAATGATC
>CAZHFS010000167.1:0-6462 GCA_964531885.1 uncultured Propionivibrio sp. | reverse complement strand
TGCTGTACAGCGAGTGGATCATCAGGTTAAGGAGTTGCTTGACCTCGGCCTGAAAACCGAGAGTTTCCTTGTTCGCGCTCATGAAAGGCTCCATCGTTGGAATTTGAAGTCAACCGGGCGACAGCCGCTGCGGCGGCACCGCCAATGAGCTGGCAGATGGGGACGCCTCGCGCCTTTTCAAGCCCCCCACTTTCGGAACCAAAAGGGTTAGTCGCTGGCACTCACAACGCGGTTCCGCCCCTCGTGCTTGGCCGCGTACAGTGCTTCGTCGGCCAATCGCAGGAGATCCTCGGGGCGCATGGTGTCCCCAGGCACCCTGGCTGCCACGCCGATACTCACCGTCACGATGCCAGAGTCTGAGCCCGAGTTCGGCAGCGCAAGCTCGGCCACGGCCTGGCGAATCCGCTCGGCGATTTCCCCGGCCTGTGCCGACGACAGTTCGGGCAGGATCAGAGCAAATTCTTCGCCGCCATAGCGTGCCGCACAGTCGCCTGAACGGCGGGCATGCGCCTTGAGCACGCCCGCCACCTCGATCAGGCACGCATCTCCTGCCTGATGCCCGTAGGCATCGTTATAGCGCTTGAAATGATCGATATCCAAGAGAACCAGAGACAAGCTCCGTCCGTTCCGGCTCGCACGCGCCCATTCCTGGGCTAAGGTCAGGTTGAAATGCCGGCGATTGAAGAGCCCGGTCAGTCCGTCGGTCACCGCCAGACGCTCCATATGACGGTGGCTTTCCGCCAGGAGACGGGCGTCCTCTGCACGCAGGCGCTGGGTCTCCTCCAGTAAATCAAGCGCGTGACGTACCGCGACGAACTCGTCACCCCGCATCGCCGCGCCGCTTTTTTCGCGCGCGCCCAAGTCTTGGATACGCTGCAACACTTGGCGCATAGGTAAAATCAAGCGCCACCACACGAGAACCAGCAACACCATGAGAAGACACAGGATTGCGCACAGCACCAAGGCGTTGCCCCGGAAATCACTGCGCGCCGAATGTTCACGCTGCTCGGCCAAGATTGCGGTCAACTGCCCGACACGCTCGAATGCGGGCGCGATCGAGGCAATCGCTGAAACAGCAACCGCCGAATAGCCCTCGACAGGCAAGGAGGCTGCCGCAGACCGCCCACCGTAAGCCAGCAAATAATCGTTCAGAGGCCGCAGGCGACTGAAGAAACTATCCCGGATTCCGTCCAGCGCCTGACTGAAGGCCGCATCGCCAACCATCATGCCCGTAGCCTCCAGTTGCCACCACAGCTGATTCGCCCGCCCACGCCACTCATACAGCTCGGCAACCTGGCTTCGCAACAACGGTCGACGCTCTGCCTGCATGCTGCCAAGACGCTCCGCTTCGCGCCCGACATAGTCGCGAAACTGGAAGAGCAGCAGGCGGACTGCACTCAAGCGGCCGAACTCTGGATCGGCGCCGGGCACCGCCGACGCCTCGGTAAGCAAACGCTCAAGATGCTCAGCCAGGATGTTGGTCGCCACCCACCAGCGGCGGGGCTGATCACGGTCACGTGCAGGCAGCGGAACGGCAAAATCTCGCTCCAGGGCAACTCGCTCCTGTTTCAGCCGATCCCACGCCGCGCGCAGCCCTGGCTCGTGCCCCCGGAGATTTTGATTGACCGGCAAGGCCAACTGCACGAGGACCCGAATCATGGCTTGATCCCCGAGCAACCGTTGCGTGTCGATGAACTGTCGATCGACATCGGACAGCACCCCGGCCTTGTGCAAGGAAATCTGGGCGCGCCCCCGCTCAAAGAGCAGGGCGTTCCCAGCCAGTAGACAGTCGTTGGCCAGAATGTTGAGTTCCGCTATCCGCTTCATGGTCGCATAGCGCCGGGCACTCACCTCAAGGTCGCTCGCCGCCATGAAACTCACGGCGCCACCCACGAGCGCAACCAGGCACATGAGGGTGCTGCGCACTGAAAAGCGCATCAGCCAGCCCACCGCGGCGCCATTTGCCGAGCGCGCAGAATGCTCTCTTCCCTCGGACTCGCTCATCCGGCCACCTCGTGATTCGCGCTGACCGCCCTGACCATCAATCCTCGATCGGCCGATATTGAATCTCGACAACCTCGATCTCGCGCCAGCCGACCGGACTTTGGAAACGCACCAGATCGCCTTCGCGCGCCTTCAACAAGGCACGCGCCAGCGGCGAGACCCAGCTGATCCGGTTGCGCGCAAAATCCGTCTCATCGACACCGACGATCTGGTAGGTATTTTCCTCGCCCTGGGTATCGCAGATCGTCACCGTCGCACCGAAGAATATCTGATCGCAACTCCCCTGCCGGGCAGGATCGACCACCTCGGCAAGATCCAGTCGTTTGGTCAGGAAGCGGATGCGCCGATCAATCTCCCGCAGACGCTTCTTGCCATAAAGGTAGTCGCCGTTTTCCGACCGGTCACCGTTTGACGCAGCCCAATGAACGACTTCGACGATATGCGGCCGCTCCCGGCGCAGCAAGTGGTCCAACTCTTCCTTGAGGCGGGCGTGCCCAGCTGGCGTGATGTAATTACGCGCCCCCTGGGGCAGTGCACTCACCTGCGCGCCATCCTCCGCATCCTCATCATCGTCGCTCTCGCGGGTAAACGCCTTGTTCATGATTCCATTCGTATAAAACGTCGTACAAAAACTCAATAGGTGATGGTGTAGGCCGAAACATCAATCCGGACAACCTCGCGCCCGAGCGCCAGGGCCGCATGCTGCGCAAAGCGCTCTCCCCACTCGGGTTCAGCCGTAAACCGTTGAGCGCCGCTCTGGCATGCCACATCGAGAATCTTGTCGATCACCAACACCTTCCCCACCCCGGTCGAAGGAGCGCAGTCAAGCGCCGAATACTCCCGATCGATCCACCGTCTCGCCACCTCCTGCGTCAGCCCAGCGAGCGCCTCGGGGGCGAAGCTAAAGACAAACTCAGTATGCAAATCAAACGCGACAGTCACCTGATGCGACATTCCAGTTTCTCCCGACGATTTGGCCCTTTACCCAACCAATGACCCTGCTGGCACCAAGCTCACATTTAAAATGTATTGTATGCACAAAACACCGATTCTCCACGGTACTAGCTAAGTCAGCCGAGCAAAACGACTCGTCGTCCTGCTGCCGAATACGCCAGCATGCTGCAACAAGGTAAGCTAGCGTTTTCCTCTCGCGACAGACTGACGGCCATGCCATCCGCCCCCGCCACCATCGACCTGATCATCGAAGCCCGCTGGATCGTCCCCGTCGAACCCGCCGGTTGTGTTCTGGAAAATCACGCAGTGGCGATCAATGAGGGGCGAATTGTTGCCGTTCTGCCACAGTCTCACGCAAAAAAACAGTTCCTGCCGCGTGAAACGAAACGCCTGCCGCACCACATCCTGATCCCGGGACTCGTCAACCTCCACACGCACTCGGCCATGGCACTCCTGCGGGGCATCGCCGACGATCTTCCGCTGATGACCTGGCTGCAGGAACATATCTGGCCGACAGAAGCCAAACACGTCTCAGCGCAGTTTGTCTTCGACGGCACGCGCCTGGCGTGTGCCGAGATGCTGCGCGGCGGAATCACCTGTTTTGCCGACATGTATTTTCATCCCAAAGCCGTCGCCGAAGCCGCGCTCGCCTGCGGTATGCGCGCTTCGGTCGGCCTGGTCACCCTCGATTTTCCATCCGCCTACGCCAGCGATGCCGACGATTACCTGAGCAAAGGCCTGGCCGTACGCGACACGCTGCAGGACGAACCCCTGCTTAGCTTTTGCCTTGCTCCCCACGCGCCCTATACGGCAAGCGACCAAACCTTCAGCCGGGTCGTCACCCTTGCCGAACAGTGTGATTTGCCCATCCATACGCATCTGCACGAAACACGGCAGGAAATTGACGAGAGCATCGCCCGCTATGGCGTCCGGCCGATCGAGCGCCTGCATCGGCTTGGCGTGCTGGGCCCGAATCTCATCGCCGCGCACGGCGTTCACCTTCTCCCGCAGGAAATGGCGTTGCTCGCCCGCCACAGCAGCACGGTCAGCCACTGCCCAAGTTCGAACCTGAAACTGGCCAGCGGCATCGCTCCCGTCGCGGAAATGCTCGCGCACGGGGTTAACGTCGGCCTGGGCACCGATGGCTCGGCAAGCAACAACCGACTTGATCTTTGGGGGGAAATGCGCCTCGCGGCCCTGCTGGCAAAAGGCGCGAGCGGCTGCGCAACCGTTGTACCGGCGCAACAAGCCCTGCATATGGCCACCCTCGGCGGAGCTCAAGCGCTCGGGCTCGCCGGCGAAACCGGCTCAATCACCCCTGGAAAATGGGCAGACCTCTGTGCTATCTCCATCAATCACGAGGCTTTGATGCCATGTTATGATGTCATATCGCTGCTTGTATATTCCGCAGGTCGCGAGTATGTTAGTGATGTGTGGGTTGCTGGAAAGCCACGGTTTTCCGAGGGTAACCTGCTTGGAATCACGGAATTTGAGTTGAAAAATCTTGCGTCCTTGTGGCAGAATCAAATTCGTCCGAATAATGTTTGAGTTTCACCAATCGAGGCGCAACGGCCCCTACGGACGAAACCGCAGGCTTTAACTAACGAGGGAAATCCAGATGAACAAAACCGTTAAAAATTCGATGATGGCCGTGCTGGCCGCCGCTCTCGGCCTCTGCGCCTCGCTGGCTCAAGCACAGGACCGCGTCTACGTTATTGACCAACGCGGCGAAGTCGCAACAAGTGGTGCTGGCCTCTGCTGGCGCACGAGCTTCTGGACGCCGGCTGCTGCCGCCAAGGATCCGGCCGGCTGCAAGTGCGACAAGGACCTCCTGCCGAAGGAAGTCTGCGAGCCGAAGGCTGCCGCTCCGGCCGCTGCTCCGAAGGCCGCTGCGTTTGGTGAAAAGGTCACCATCGCCGCTGACGCCCTGTTCGACTTCAACAAGGCCACCCTCCGTCCGGAAGGCAAAGCCAAGCTTGACGACGTCGTTGGCAAGGCCAAGCAACTGAACCTCGAAGTGATCATCGCTGTTGGTCACGCTGACCGTATCGGCAGCGCCGCCTACAACCAGAAGCTGTCCGAGAAGCGTGCCGCTTCGGTCAAGGACTACCTGGTCTCCAAGGGCATCCCGGCCAACCGTGTTTACACCGAAGGCAAGGGCAGCAAGCAGCCGGTCACCAAGCCTGATCAGTGCAAGGGTGCCAAGAGCGCCAAGGTCATTTCCTGCCTGCAGCCTGACCGCCGCGTTGACATCGAAATCATCGGCACCAAGAAGTAATCCTGCCGACAGCACGAAAAGCCCTGCTTCGGCAGGGCTTTTTTGTTTCCGCCCAAACGATTGCGTACCCGTCATGCAAAACGCCGACCCGAACGAACTCGAGAAATTCAGCCAGCTAGCCCATCGTTGGTGGGATCCGAACAGCGAGTTCAAGCCACTGCACGAAATCAATCCGCTGCGCGCGGCCTGGATCGAGGACCATTCACCGCTCAAAGGACTTAAAGTCCTGGACATCGGATGCGGCGGAGGCATTCTTGCCGAAGCCATGGCCCAACGCGGCGCCGAAGTCACCGGCATCGACCTCTCGGACAAAGCCCTCGCCGTGGCCAAACTCCACCTCCTGGAAAGTGGAGCCAAGGTCGACTACCGCAAAATCGCGGCGGAAGACCTGGCAGCCGAAGCGCCAGCCAGCTTCGACATCGTCACCTGCATGGAAATGCTCGAACATGTGCCGCAACCGGCCAGCACCATTGCTGCCTGCGCCGCACTCGTCAAACCGGGTGGCCACGTCTTCTTTTCGACCATCAACCGCAATCCGAAAGCCTATCTGCTTGCCGTCATCGGCGCCGAATACATCCTCAAGATGCTGCCGCGCGGCACCCATGATTACGCAAAATTCATCAAGCCGTCCGAGTTGACCCGCTGGGCCAAGAGCGTTGGACTCGAACCCGACGAAGTCATCGGCATGAGTTACAACCCGCTCAGCGGGCGCTACTGGCTCGGCAAGGATACGGATGTCAATTATCTGGTGCACACCCGCAAAGCCCCCCAATAGGAATCTGGACCGCCGCCCAGGCATCTGCGTGCTATACTCCACTTGCTGCATTGTTCTTTCTAGCGCTGCATTTTGCAGCGCTACTGGGGGCGACCTGGCTTCGACGTGGGTTGCAAAGCAGCGCAGGGCATACCGAGGACCAGTGACCTCGTAAATCCATCTGGAAACAATCAAACGCCAACGACGAGCGTTTCGCTCTCGCCGCTTAACGCGGCTTGACCGCTGTACTGACTGGTCCCTGGGTCAGGTGGGGCAACCCACAACAGCGACATTTACAGGGACTCGCCCTTGCCAGGGTTACTTTGGCCGGGGCTAAATTCAAGGTAACTCGCCTGAAGCAAGCCTGTTCGGCCGGCGTGTAAGGGTTAAACACCAGTTGACCGGACTAAGTATGTAGAACTGCCTGTAGAGGACTTGCGGACGGGGGTTCGATCCCCCCCGCCTCCACCAA
>CAZHFS010000166.1:0-6470 GCA_964531885.1 uncultured Propionivibrio sp. | reverse complement strand
AGCATGCGGCGCGTGCTGTGCACGCGCCGCATGCGCCAGATCCACGCCGCGGATCAGTCCTCCTCCAGATCCCAGACCAAGTGGGCGTCGATCATCAGACGGCTCTGAGCCCGCAAGGCTTCGACCCGAGCCTGCTCGGCTGCAATGGTCGCGTCAAGGGCTTGTTTGCGGGCAAGCAGCAAGCCCTGCAGATCGACCTCTCCAAGGCTGTAGGCCCTCTGAGTAAGGCGGGCACTGTTCTGCGTAGCGGTCAAGCCTTGGGAGGTCAGGCGCCAGCGTTCATAGCTGCCCATCGCATCGATATAGGTCTCCGTCACTTCCATCTCCACTTCACGGCGCTTGCCGTCCAGTCGGGTGCGCGCTGCCTCGGCCTCCTGCAAGGCCTGCAACATGCGTTCGTTCCGGTAGGTTCCCGCAAGTGGGATGCTGACGCTCACGCCGTAGATGCGCTCGCTGCGCCGTGCTTCTGAGGCGACGAATACTCCGACCGTTGGATCGGGAGTCCGGTCCGCACGCAAGCGGTCCGCAGTAAGCGCGGCCTTCCTGGCCAAGCCCTCGGCCACCCGGATCGGGTCGCTCACGGCCAGGATGCGCTCAAGCCACTGTGCTTGCGGAGTCTCCAGCGGCAGGGGGTCGGCAATTGGCTGAGGAAGCTCGGTGATCAGGGGAAATCGCGCTCGCAGCTTGGCCTGGGCCTTAGCTTCCGCAGTCGTGGCCGCATTGAGCTGCCGGTCCACCTCTATGAGATCAGTCGTAGCGAGATTGACCTCCAGGACCGACGCATCTCCGGCTTTGCGGCGGCTTTCAACGGCTTTGAGACTGTCCTGAGCGAACCCGCGTTGCTCAGTGATCACGTCCTTGAGCCTGCGCGATGCGACCACATCCATCCAAAGGTCGGCAAGCGTTCGCGCAGACTCGTGCAGCGCCTCCCCTACTTGGGCCTTGGCTATGCCGATCTCCACGTCGCCGATGTCGCCATCCAGCTTGGCCTTGCCCCCAATCCTGAACGCTCTTTCCAAGCCTGCTTCCCATTCGTTGGAGCGTCCTCCTGCGCCATACCGTCGGCTTTGCAAAGTGGCCCGGGTAGTCCACTCATGCGCCCCCGCGCGAAGCGCTGCGGCGCCGTGCCCGCTGGCGGCCAGCGTACGGCGCGCTTCCAACACGGCTGGATCCTGATCCAACGCTTGGCGCACCAGGGGTGTTGCCAACAGCTCGGGTACGGAACCGTTTACCCACGCGCCGGCCGGCGCGCTCAAAGTCATCAACGCGGCCGATCCCGCGATAGCAATCCACTGTTTCATTCCACTACCCCTTCAACACTCAGTTCGCTAGCCCAGAAGCACAAGCCAGTGCCCTTGAATCTCAGTCGCACCATCTCCAGCGTGCTGCTCAGTTGCTCTTGGTCCAAGATCAATTGGATTTGTACGGCTGCGCCACGGCCCATGACCTGCTCGGCCCCAGACAAGCGGCCGTGAGGCGTGCCATGGCTAAAAGTGGGCGTGCTCGTGAAGACCTGGTCAGGGACTGCGGTCAGCAAGGCATCAAGCAACTTCTCGACAATTTCAGGGCTGCATATCAGTGAAAGACAATGTTTAGGCATGTGATACCTCCTGTGCAGGAGCTTCGATCGTCCTCTTGGGATGGGCGAAGCGCAGGTAAAGAATCGGCAGGAGGATCAGCGTCAGCGCCGTGGCGGTGATGAGGCCGCCGATGACCACGATGGCCAGAGGCCGTTGGATCTCCGAGCCGGGACCCGTTGCGAACAGCAGGGGAATCAGTCCGAAAGCCGTGATTGCTGCTGTCATCAGCACGGGGCGCAGCCTTCGGCGCGCGCCCTGCGTGACGCATTCGACGAGCGATAGACCTTCGGCGTACAGCTGATTGAAGTAGCTGACCAGAACCACCCCGTTGAGCACCGCGATGCCAAGCAACGCAATGAACCCGACGGACGCAGGCACCGACAGGTACTCACCAGTAAGCCACAAAGCAAAGATCCCTCCAACAAGCGCGAACGGAATGTTGCTGAGCACAAGCAGCGCCTGTCGCACCGAGCCGAAGGTCGAGAACAGCACCAGGAAGATCACGCCGAGCGACAGTGGAATCACCAGAGTCAGCCGTTCTGCGGCGCGCTGCTGGTTCTCAAACTGACCGCCCCAGGCAATGCGGTAGCCTGTTGGCAGCTTCACAGCTTGGTCGACCTTCGCTTTGGCTTCTTCTACGAAGCCCACCAGGTCCCGCCCAGTCACGTTGGAGATCACCACGCTGTAGCGGCTTCCCATCTCCCGATCGATCTTCACCGGCCCACTCTCACGTTCGAGCTTTGCCAGCTCTTGCAGAGGAACGCTCTGCCCCTCAGGCGTAGTGATGGTGAGCGCCTCGAACTCCGACGGGGAAATCTTCACCCCGTCAGCTCCGCGCAGCACGATGGGTATGCGCCGATTGCCGTCGATGACCGTACCAGCGCGCTGTCCCTCGATTTGCACCCTGAGCGCATCCTGGACATCTTCGACCGAAAGCCCATATCTGCCCACTGCGACCCGGTCTACAACGACCCGCAGGTACTGCACGCCATCGTTTTCCACGGTGTAGACATCCTGGTTGCCCGGAACCTGCTTCATCAAGCCTTCGATCTGGCTGGCCAACTCGTTCAGCTTGTCCAGGTCAGGGCCGAACACCTTGATCGCGATGTCGCCACGCACGCCGATGATCATTTCAGAAACACGCATGTCGATGGGCTGCGTGAAGCTGTAGCTGATGCCAGGTAATTGGTCCAAAACGCTACGGATTTTCTCGATCAGCGCCTCCTTGTTCTCGAACTTCCATTCATCGCGCGGTTTGAGAACCAGGAAGGTATCAGTCTGGTTCAAACCCATGGGGTCGAGTCCGATCTCGTCGGAGCCCGCACGCGCCACCACGCCAGTGATCTCGGGGATCTCCTTCATCAGCGCCTGGTGGATCTTGAGGTCCAGCGCGGCCGTTTCTTCAAGGCTCACAGAGGGCAGCTTCTCGATCCCCACAATGATGTCGCCTTCGTCCATCTGAGGCATGAAGGTCTTGCCCACGAACGAGTACACCACCGCTGCTGCCACCAGCATGAGACAAGCAACTGCGTATACGATGCGCTCGCGGCGCAGCGCGAACGCCAGAGCGGGTGTATACGCCTTGAGAAGCTGGCGCGGAAGCCAGGGCTCGTGGTGCGCCACCTTGGTCAGCAGGAAGGAAGAGAGCACCGGGATTATGGTCAGGGACAGCACCAGCGAGCTGGCCAGCGCGAACACGATGGTCATTGCCACCGGAACGAAGAACTTGCCCTCCAGACCTTGCAAGGTCAACAGCGGCAGGAACACCAACACAATGATCAGAACGCCAGCGGCGACCGGTGCCGCAACCTCGCGCACTGCGCGGAACACAATGTGCAACCGCGGCAGCTTTCCTTTGGAATTGTCCTCGGTTTGGTGCTGGACGATGTTCTCCACCACTACCACGGCAGCATCCACCAGCATGCCGAGGGCAATCGCCAGCCCGCCGAGGCTCATCAGGTTGGCGGACATGCCGGCTGCGCGCATCAGCAGAAAAGTAGCCAGCGCGGACAACGGGAGCACCACAGCAACAGATACCGCTGCACGAACGTTTCCGAGGAAAGCTCCCAGAAGGACCAGTACCAGCACGGTGGCCTCCAATAGCGCACGAGAGACCGTGCCCACGGCTTTCTCAACCAACTGCGCGCGGTTGTAGAAAACCTTGAGTTCAACGCCCGCAGGAAGGGTAGGCTTGATCTCCTCGATCTTTCGGGTGACTCCTTCCACCACCTTCTGAGCATTCGCTCCGGCTAAGCCCAGCACCAAGCCTTGCACGGCCTCGGCCTTGCCGTCCATGGTCACCACCCCATAGCGTGTGACGCTTCCATCCCGCACCTGCGCCACATCCTGCAGTCGCACGCTGCCGGCCTTGTCGTACTTGACGACGATGGCCTTCAGATCGTCCTTGGTGCGGATACTTCCTTCGCTGCGTACCAGCAGAACTTCGTCACCTTCTCCGAGCCGGCCTGCGCCGTCGTTGCGGTTGTTCGCCTCGATGGAGGACTTGATTTTCGCGGCCGACAGGCCCAAAGCGGACATCTTCACGGGGTCCAGCACAACCTCAAAGCTGTGCACCTTTCCGCCCAGGGCGTTGACGTCGGCTACGCCGGGCACTGAGCGCAATGCAGGCCGGATCACCCAGTCGAGAAGGCTGCGGCGCTCCTCCAGCGTCATGTTCGGCGCCTCCACCGTAAACATGAACATCTCACCCAGAGGCGTGGTCACAGGTGCCATGCCCCCCGTGATGCCTGGCGGCAAGTCAGCGCTGATGTTTGCCAGCCGCTCGGATACCTGCTGGCGTGCCCAGTAGATGTCGGTACCGTCTTCAAAATCCACCGTCACGTCGACCAAACCGTACTTGGTGACAGATCTCAGAATGCGCTGCTTTGGAATGCCCAGCATTTCCACTTCGATCGGTATGGCAACCCGGCTTTCGATCTCCTCAGGAGTCATGCCAGGCGCCTTCATGATGATCTTTACCTGCGTGCTGGACACGTCAGGAAAAGCGTCGATGGGCAGGTTCTTGAAAGCAAACCAGCCTGCTCCCGCCAGGAGCGCAGCTGCCAGCAAAATGAATAGCCGCTGTGCCAGCGCAAATTGGACAAGGCGTGAAAGCATCTCAGTTGCTCCCGCCCTTGCCCTGCCACGCCGCCTTCAGTGCGATCACGGAGGCCGTGGCGACTTCTTGGCCGGCCTGCAGTGCGCCCGCAACACGTACCGTCTGCCCAGCGCTTGCCAGAACCGTGACCGGAGTTGCAACGAAACCTTTGTCCGTACGGACGAAGACGTACGCCTTATCCCCCTGGCGCGCGACCGACTGCAGAGGAATGGACCAACCGTCGGCCGCGTCGGCGAATGGGACCTGCACCTGCACGATTTCTCCCGGTCGCAGCTGTTCGGATCCTTTGGTGATAGCTGCTCTGAGCGTCAATATCTGGTTGTCGCTGACTGCCTGGCCAACGCTCAGTGCCTCGCCTTGTACGCCGGTGCGTCCGATCACAGTGATGGGTGTGCCTTTTAATGTTGCAACCTGCGAGTTGCGCACAGACGGAATCTGGATTTCCAGCCCCAGCTTGCTCGGATTTGCAATGCGCAGCAGCATGTCTGCCTGTTGAACGCGCTGGCCCGGCTTGACCGACAGCTCGGCCACCTGACCGGCGGCCTTTGCGCTGACGGTAACCGTCGACTCGACGTTGCCCCCTTCGGAGACGCGACGAATCCGTGCACTGTCGAGGCCGGCCAGACGCAATGCGGCCTCTGCCTGCCGCTTTCGGGCATTGTTTTGGGCCGCTGCGGCTTCTGCCTCCTGCACGCGCCGTTCAGGAATGATGCCTTCCGAGAAAAGTTGACGTTCACGCTGCAGTGTCTTTTGTGAGAGGCGACTGCTCGAATCCGCCTCCATCAGCTTCAATTGCAATTCGCCGAGCTCGGGACTGATCAGCCGCAAAAGCGGCTGTCCGGCTTTGACCGAGTCGTTCTCGGCGACCAGCAGTTGGTCAACGACGCCGGCGAGAGGGGCACTGGCCAGTTGTTCCTGGCCTGGTGCGAGCACGACACGAGCGGAATAGGTCTGCCCAGAAGAGTCGCCAGCTTTGTCAAGGCGTTGCACTTGCACGCCCAAGGACTGCATCTGTGCAGCCGTGACGGGAAACTCGTCAGCCGCAATGGCAGCCAGCGGAGCAGCAGCAATCAGACAGGGGGAGACGAGCACGGCCAGGCGACCAAGCGCCAGCCGGGAAAAACGGTAAAGCATCGGAAAACTCCACAAGCGACCGCAGCCTTGGAATCAGGCGTGCGGTCAGGAAAAGCGAAAGAAAGGGCTTTTCAGGCGTGGAGCGGGGGAGCACGGCCCCCTGGGGGCAGACTTCGGAAGGACGGGAAGGCAGGCGCAACGTAAGTCGGCCAGACATGAGGCTCCCGTGCCTGTTCGGAATCGAATACTTCAGCGAACGCAAAGAAGAGCGCGACGGGTTCGCTAGCGGCACTCGGTTGGCCGAACAGGGCCTGCGGCTGAACTGCCATGGTGGCGTGCGCGAAGAGCGCCAGAGTGTCCCCGTCGTCCACATGCAGCGCATCGGCGCCAGCGCCATCGTGTACTGCGCCAATCCAGGAACCGTCGATTCCTGAGTCGTGGTGGTGCTGGTGAAGGGGTGAGGAAATCTGATCCCAGGCCAGAACGAGCACCATCAACCACTTTGCAATCCACAGCGCACGCGCCAGCGAGACCGGAGACCGGCTCGTCTGGAGAGGAAAATGGCGCGAAGGGAAGGACATGTGGAGCCTTATGTAGCAGCGGCATCCATTGTGCCGCAACTCGTGAATTTTTTGATAGGTCCTTAAGGCAATGCTGATCAAGGTCCACCGTTGTCGCTTCTCAAACGTTATCCGCAG
>CAZHFS010000165.1:0-6492 GCA_964531885.1 uncultured Propionivibrio sp. | reverse complement strand
GCCCGTCCCTCGAGGCGATCATCGGCCTCTACAAGGACCGCGTCGCCACGCTCAACGAACTCGCCGATGCTGCCGAGGCTTTCTATATTGATCTGCACCCGGCGCCGGAACTGGTGGCGCAGCACCTCACCGATGCGGCCCGGGCGGCGCTGGCCACCCTGCGTGGCAAGCTTGAGGTTGTGACGTGGGAGAAGGCTGCGATCTCGGCGGCGATCAAGGAGACCTGCACGGCCCATGGCATGAAGATGCCCCAGGTGGCGATCCCGCTGCGGGTGCTGCTGCTCGGGCAGACGCAGACGCCGGCGATCGATGCGGTGGTGGAGGTGATGGGGCCGGCGGGGGTTGTCGGGCGGATGGAAAGGGGCGCGTGAGCGCGGCTTCGCCCTCGTCCTGCGGGTTGAGGTCTCCGCGACGGCATGCGCTGGCCGGCAAGGCGTTGCAGGCCGGCGGTGGACGATCCGAGCGGCCGAAGATTAAACTCCTAGCGGTTTTCGTGAGATTTTTTGCGGATATGCGCTGTTTTTTTCGTGCAATTCCCTCAGCTTGGTGCTGTTTGTTGCCGTTAAAGGCAACCACTGCTGTTTTTTCTGATCCCGAATGATTGAACGAATCGTTGGTCTGGTTTCCGAGGTCCGCGCCAGCCGCTCCGTGCTCTGGCGGCTGGTACGCCAGCAGCTCATATTGAGGTACAGGCGAACGGTGCTTGGCTATCTTTGGACGCTCATCAATCCACTCTTGATGATGTCCGTGATGGCGATGGTGTTTGCGACGATCTTCAATGAAGACGTCAAGGTTTTTGCGGTCTTCCTTTTTGCGGGGATGATCCCCTGGAATTGCTTCAATTCCATCGTCGTTCAGTCTTCAGGCGCCTTCATCAACAACGAAGGGCTCATCAAGAAGATCTACCTGCCCAAGGCCGTCTTCCCGCTGAGCGTGTCGGTGGGCGTGATAATCGACAGCCTGCTGTCCTTCGTTGCCCTCTTCGCGATCATCATCGCGGTCGGCGGGACGTTCAGCACGGCGCTGTTCTTCATCCCGTTTGCCTATGTGCTGCTCTTCCTGTTCTCGCTGGGGGTCGGCCTGGTGCTGTCGATCGTCACCGTGTTCTTTCGGGACATGCAGTATGTGCTCCAGATCGCCATGCAGGGGCTCTTCTTTCTCACGCCGATTCTCTACAAGTCGAGCGCCCTCTCCGGCGCGGTGGCTGATTTCGTGGCGCTCAATCCGGTGGTGCCTTACATCGAGCTGTTTCGCGCCCCCCTGACCCAGGGCCGGGTGCCGGACGAGAGCGTGATTTACCAGGCATTCGTGATTTCCCTCGTGGCCTTTCTCATTGGGCTCGGCACGCTTCTTTCCCAGGAAAGAAAAATCGTTTTCCGGCTTTGAAGATTGATGTCGAAAATTACCGTTGAAAACCTTTCCATCAAGTTCCGGATCTACCATGACAGGTCGCCGTCGCTGAAGGATTACTTCGCCAACCTGTTTTCCGGAAACCGGCCCGCGGCATATTCCGACTTCTGGGCGGTGCGCGACGTGTCCGTCGAGTTCCGGTCGGGCGATCGTGTCGGCATCGTGGGGCATAACGGTGCAGGCAAGAGCACCTTGCTGAAGGCCCTGTGCCGTGTCTATGAATCGTCGCAGGGCAAGGTCAGAGTGGACGGGCGGGTGGCGCCCCTCCTCGAAATCGGTGCGGGCTTTCACCCCGAGTTCACGGGCCGCGAGAACATTTATCTGAACGGTTCGATTCTCGGCTACACCGACGCCCAGCTGCGGGTGATCGAGCCGGAGGTCATTGCCTTCGCCGAGCTCGAGGAGTTCATCGACACGCCGGTCAAGTACTACTCTACTGGCATGTACATGCGGCTGGCGTTCTCGCTGGCCACCGCGGTGCACCCGGATATCCTGGTGCTCGACGAGATCTTCGCTGGCGGTGACGCGGCGTTCATGGAGCGGGCGACGGCGCGCATGCACCAGATGATCGATCAGGCAAACATCATGATCATGGTCTCTCACGATCATCGGCTCGTCAGCTCCCTGTGCAACCGGGTGATCTGGATGGATCACGGGAGGCTGGTCCGCGACGGAGCCCCAGACGAAGTCATTCCCGAATATCTGGGGAGGGGCGCCCATGACTGACGTACAAAAGTTGCCCGTGAAAGCCCTCGATGAGCGGACGCTCCAGGATCTCGGCGGCCGCTTGCGCGATCTGCGCCGCACGGTTGAATCCGAGACCGAAGCCCTCGGTGTGGTGTTGAGCTCCCTCGTCAAGGCGCAGCAGACCGAACAGGTTTCCCGGCTCAAGGACGTGCGACGTGCCGAGATGCGTGCCCGGCGGCAGGAGGCCAAGGCCCGGGCCCGCACGCGGCGGGAGCGTCTTGCGCGCTGGAAGCTGGCCTGCGATATCTACGACGACATCCAGCTGCCGTGCCGTCGCCTCGAGGCGCTGTCGCCTCCGCTGGCCCGGCGCTTCGTGTCAGAACTGCTCGAGAGCCGTGCCTTCGAGCGGCGGCTTGCCCTCGCCGGTGAGCTTGAGAGGGCCTTCCTCGACACGCTTTGCGAAGGCCGGCAGGCGCTCGGGGAATACGCCGTGCAGCTCCTCGATCGCAAGGCCTGGGAGGCAGTTGCTGCGCTGGTGCGCTATGTCGAGGTGCTCGGCCCGGCAGTCGACATCAAACGATTGGCCGCGCATCTCGAGACCACCTTCGCGCTCAATGTCGATGCCTGGCAACCCGACAGCGCCGAGTCACTGGTGGCGCAAGCCGACGAGTCGCTGATCGAGCATGTCGAGGCGCCGTCCGGGCATGGCATCGGCCTCCTAGGTGAGCTGCGCCGCTCGTGGCTGGGGCGCCTTTATGTCGAGCGCCTGAAGCGTTATCGGGCCGTGCGCTCGGGGGTGATCTGGCTGTGGCAGAACGGCTACCCGTTCTACGTTAATCGTGTCGCGCCCGTTGTCTTTCGCCGCGAGGCCGAGCGCTGGCGGCCGCTGGTCAGCGTGGCCGATTACGCCCGCCGCCCCGAGATCGGCCCGCGCCATGTGCTGGCTGAGCCCACCCGCCTCGAGACGCCGGTCCCGGTCGCCTTTCCCGAGAAGAGCCGGGCGGTGCTGGTCTCCCCCCACGAGAGCTACGTTTTTCCGGAGATCTTCGTCACCACGGTGCGCAACGCGGCAATCTACGGCGGCACCAACTTCGTATGCGTCGGCGGGGAGGTCATCCACCACAACCTCTACGATTTCGTCCGGGACTACACCTCCGAAGAACTTCACGGGCGGACGGCCATCGATCCAAAGCGCCGGCGTGTCCGCTGGCTGTTGCGTGATGCGGAACCGGTGCGCGTCGAGTCCGCCGCAGTCTTCGTGGATGCCTGCGCGCAAAACTATGCCCACTGGCTGACCGAGGTGCTTCCCCGTGTCGCGCTGTTCTGCCGCGAAGAGCGCTACGCCGACGTTCCGCTTGTCGTAAACGATGGGCTGCACCGCAACCTGGTCGAGTCGCTGCGCATGATCACCCGCGGCACGCGGCGCATCATCATGCTGCCGATCGGCCGCGCGATCGTCGCCAGTGAGCTGTTCCTGACATCGGTGGCGGGTTATGTGCCTTTCGAACGGCGCAATACACGCTTGTCCGGTCATTCCCATGGTGTCTTCAGCCCGGTGGCCTTTGCCGAGATGCGCCGGTGCCTCGTCGAGGCAGCCCAGGCCATGCCTTCACCCGACTGGCCCAGGAAGATCTACCTGCGGCGTAATTCGGGGGTGCGCAAGGTGACCAACTCCTCCGAGGTCGAGCGTGCCCTCGTGGCCCGCGGTTATGCGGTGATCGAGCCCGAGAAGCTGTCCTTCATCCAGCAGGTGCAACTCTTCTCGCGGGCCGAGGCTGTCGTCGCATCCACTGGGGCCGCCGTCGCCAACATCATCTTCTGCCCTCCAGGCACACGCATCAGCATCTTCATTTCCCGCTTTGCCGACACGAGCTACTGGTATTGGCAGAACATCGCTGCGGCCTCGGGTAATGTCGTCCGATATGTGCTGGGTGAGGTGGGTGTTGACGCCTCTGGCGGAATCCACGCTGATTTTAGTGTGGTTGTCGAGGATGTCATTAATTCTCTATGATCAGGAGTAGGACTTGAGTAATATTATTCACCCAACGGCCATCATTGAGGGCGACGTTCAGCTTGGCGAAAATAATGAGATCGGGCCATATTCGGTCCTGTATGGTCCATTGAAAATAGGCGATGGAAACTGGATCGGGCCACATGTGACCATCGGCACTCCGGGCCAGGATACAAGGAATCCTCGCTACGATAGCTCAAATTGCCGGATCGAGATTGGCGATGGCAATATCATCCGTGAGTTCACTGCGATCCAGAAACCCTGTTACCGCGATGTAACGAGAATCGGTAATAGAGTTTTCCTGATGCAGAGCGTGCATGTTCCGCACGATGCGATTCTGGAAGATGATGTAGTGATAACCCCTATGGTGGTGATGGGGGGCATCGTGCGCATCCTGAAAGGGGCCAATCTCGCTGTCGGCTCTTCTGTGCACCAGTATTCGGTGGTGGGGCAGTATTCCATCGTTGCGATGGGTGCCGCCGTTACGAAGAACGTCAAGCCTTTTGCGAAGTACGTGCCCGGACGTCCGGTCAGCGTCAATGATTATGCCGTAAAAAAATACGGGTTCCTTGATGTTCGGGACCAGATCGAGGCATATCTGCTCCATGGCAAATTACCGACCGATGAAAGACTGATTGGTATTGTCTCCGAATTTGAAGCCCTAAGTGCCGAGTCTGGCAGAGATCTTTATTGAGGCTGTAGATGAGTATTCACGATTGCTCGATTATTGATCTTCCGCGTATCAACGACCCGCGGGGAAATCTCACCTTTGTTGAGGCTGGTCATCATATTCCTTTCAACATCCAGAGGGTTTATTACCTTTACGATGTGCCAGGCGGAGCGGAGCGGGGAGGGCACGCACACAAGGCCTTGCATCAACTCGTCATCGCCATGTCTGGCTCCTTCGACATTCATCTGGATGACGGTCAGTCAAAGAAGACTATCCACATGAACCGCAGCTATTACGGGCTCTATATCTGCCCTATGATCTGGCGGGAGATCGACAACTTCTCGTCGGGGGCAGTCTGCATGGTGCTGGCTTCCGATTATTACGACGAGCTCGATTATTACCGGCAATACGCCGAATTCATCAATGACGCTGTAAAGGTTATCAAATGAAATCTGTCCCCTTTCTGGACCTCGGCGCAGTAAACGGGCTGATCCGTGACGAGCTCGATGCCGCGTTCCGTCGTGTTCTCGATTCGGGCTGGTTCATCATGGGCCCCGAGCTCGAGGCCTTCGAGGCCGAGTTTGCCGAATACAGCGGCGTGAAGCATTGCATCGGGGTCGGCAATGGCCTGGAGGCCCTTCACCTGCTGCTGCGTGCTTATGGGGTCGGGCCGGGTGACGAGGTGATCGTGCCCTCAAACACCTTCATCGCAACCTGGCTGGCGGTGAGTGAGTGTGGTGCGACGCCGGTAGCAGTCGAGCCGAACCCGCTCACCCACAATATCGAAGCCCAAGCGATCGAGCGGGCCATCACTACGCGGACCAAGGCCATCATGCCCGTGCACCTCTATGGCCAGCCGGCGGACATGGATCCGATCAACGCGCTCGCCGGCAAGCATGGACTGGTGGTCATCGAGGACGCCGCCCAGGCCCAGGGGGCCCTCTACAAGGGGCGCCGCGCCGGCTCCCTGGGGAGCGCGGCCGGCACGAGTTTCTACCCGGGCAAGAACCTCGGCGCCCTCGGCGACGGCGGGGCGGTGCTGACGAGTGACGACAAGATCGCCGACGAGGTGCGCCGGCTCCGCAACTACGGCTCTCAGGTCAAGTACCAGCACGATGTCGCCGGCTACAACAGCCGTCTCGACGAGCTCCAGGCCGCCTTCCTGCGTGTGAAGCTGTCCGTGCTGGATGGCTGGAACGATCGTCGGCGCGAGATCGCCAGCCGTTACACCCGCCTCCTCGAGGGCAAGGGCTTCGAGCTGCCGTTCGTGCCCGAGTACGCCGATCCGGTGTGGCATCTGTTCGTGATCCGCCATGCTCGCCGCGATGCGCTTCGGGACCACCTCGCGCAGCATGGCGTCAACACCGTCATCCACTACCCGATCCCGCCCCACCGCCAGGCCTGCTATGCCGCCTACGCAGGCCAGCAGTTCCCGCTCGCCGAGCAGCTGGCCGCCGAGGTGCTGAGCCTCCCCATGTCGCCAGTCATGAGCGACGAAGAGGTCGATCGGGTGGTCGACGTGCTGGCGTGCTTTGACCCCCGTGCGTGATTTCTTGCGCCGTGCCCGCGGCTGGCTGACAGGGCTGAACGCCGTTTCCGCCCGCTTCGACCTGTTGCAGAACAGGACCGACGCCCTGATGGGGGCGAGCGAGCAGACCAACGCAGCCCTGGCCGAGCTCGCCGCGGCGCTGGAGAGCATCCGCCCCGGCCCCGA
>CAZHFS010000164.1:0-6497 GCA_964531885.1 uncultured Propionivibrio sp. | reverse complement strand
CCCAGCGGGCGATCGCGGTCTGCCAGCGGTCGGCAAATGCCTTGTAGCCACTCTGGTAAGCCGCCGCATTGGCGCCATCGAGTTCGGCCATGCGCTTGCTGAGCGCCTCACCGATTTTGAGCACATTGCGCGGATCAAGATGGACGTGCGGGTTACCCGCGGCATGGACATCGCCATGAGCACGATCGAGCACCGTCGGCACCTCAAGGCGATTGACCTGCATCGCCGCCTCGAAATAGCCGGGTTTGCCGCTCTGGATGCTGGCGTTGCCGGAGTCGCGCAGGACCAGCGGCAACCAGCCCACTTCGAGATCGGCACCGGTCGCCACGACCAGATCGGCCCGCCGGGCCTGCGCCAGCAGCGAGGGCTTGGCCTCGATACGATGCGGATCCTGCAAGGCATGCGTGGCGTTGTACACCGTCACCTTGTCGCCACCGATCTCGCGCGCCAGCGCGCCCCATTCGGGCACCGTGGCGAAGACCCGCAGGTCGGCCTGAGCGACGCCTGCGGTCAACGCGAAAAAAAGCCCAAAAACGGCCAGTCTCAAACTTTTAGAACTTGTGCGCACCGTGGGCCCCCAGACTCATGATGTACTGCAACGTTACCTGATTGTCGGTGATGCCGAACATCGACTTGTCCTGTGCGAATTGCAGACGGACACGCGAGAACTCGCTCCAGCTGTAGTCGACCATCGCCGTCGCTTTCTTCGGCTTGTAGCTGTCGACGACGAGATTGGCGTTGTTGGCACCGAAATCGCGGGTGCCGCTGTCGAGCTGCTCATAGCGCAGACCGGCACGCCAGTTGGGCGTGAATTGATAGACGCCCTGTGCGTACCAGCCGGATTGGCGGGTGCGGTAAGCGCTACCAACCCCGCCGGTGCATGTTGTCGGGTTAGCAGTGTCGGCATCTTCACACAGCAAATCGCCTTTCTCCTGACGATTAAAGTATTCGCCCTGGAGCTTGAAATTTTGGTATTTCGGATTGCCGTTCGGCGCCCATTTCCAGACAAAATCGGCCAACCATGTAGTGGAATTGCCGGAATACTTGCCCAGCGCTTCCACGCCCGCGGTGTCCTCAAAATGCGCCTCCCGCTCCTTGGCCTTGGTCGTCAGATACGACACGCCGGCACGCCAGCTGTTGGAAATACCGACATCACTGCCGAGATGCGCGAACATGGCCGCAGCGCCACTGCCGTTCTTGTTGAGGTCGGTACCCGGGAAGGTGTGGCCGCGGCCGGCTTCGGCACCGAATTCGAGGAAGAACGGGGTCGGCGCGACCCACTTCAACTGCACGCCGTCCTGAATGAAAGTTGCGTGATCGCCGAACATGGCGCGATACATCAGCGGCGCATCGGCGAAGTCCCACATGTGCGGGTGCTGCTCGTTCAGATAACCGATGCCGGAGCGGAAACGACCGCCACGCAGGCCAATGCCGGCGCCGATGCCGAGCGACTGGAACCAGGCCTCTTCGACTTCGACCTCACCGTCGAGCATGGCGAGAATCGCCTGGCCTCGCCAGTAAGGGTCGATGTTGGCCGCCAGCACCAGCTCGGTATGATCGACCGAGAAGCCGCGTTTCGAGATGCCTTCGATCCCGTTGCCATGATCGTGGCCGCCCGCCGGCACAAAGCCGGTGATGCCGCGCTCGGCGACGTTCTTCATGTTCTTGTACTGGCCCTGCAGGATCAACGAGACCTCGGGGTTGAAACCGCTGGCACGGGGGGCGCTGGCGACGCTCGCTGGCGAGGCGGCCACCGGCGCAGCGGTCTGGGCAGCGACCGGTGCCGTTGCGGCGGGTGCTGCCCGCGGGGCGGACTTGCCCTGCGCTTCGGCTTCTGCGAGTTTCTTTTCGAGCGAGGCGATACGCTGCTCGTAGGTTTTCTTCATGTCGTCGATCTGGGCGCGGATGGCGGCGAGATCGGCGTCGGATGCGGCCTGCGCGCCGCACGAGGCGGCCAGCAGCGCGGCCACGGCAAATGGCTTGTGCATGGAATTCTCCTGAAAATTGTCGTTGGCGACCGACAGCCGGCACGGCTGCGGTCAACCCGGAAAAACGGCAAAAATCAGGAACGCGGTGGCGCGCGCTGGGAGGCTGGCGGCGCCGGCAAGGCCCCGCGATCGTTGCAAAGTTCAAACTCCGGGACCAGATACGGCACGCCGACCGCGGGCGGTGTCAGCGCCGATGTCAGGGCAGCGCCCAGATTCTGCGCACTCAGGCACAACTCGCAGGCATGCTTGGGCAAGCTGCCCTCGTCCTGCACCAGATGCTCGACGGCGTGCGCCGACGCCGCCAGTTGGGCGAAGACGAGGACGGCAGCGAGAAGCAGGTGGCGCAGGAAATTCACGGCGACAGTTTAATCGACCTGAACGAGCAGACCCTTGAGGTATTCACCCTCAGGGAAATTCAGCGCGACCGGATGATCGGCGGTGCCCGACAGGCGACGCACAATGCGCGCCTCGCGGCCGGCATCGACCGCCGCACCGGCGACGATTTTCTGGAACAGTTCCAGCCCGATGCCGCCGGAGCAGGAATAGGTCATCAGCAAACCGCCCGGCCGCAGCAAACGGAAGCCGAGGATGTTGATGTCCTTGTAGGCCCGCGCAGCCCGGTCGGCGTGCGCGGCCGACGGGGCAAATTTGGGCGGATCGAGGACGATCAGATCGAAGGTCCGCCCAGCCTGCCGGAAATCCCGCAGTGCCTGAAAGACATCCGCTTCCTGCCATTCCGCACGCTCGGCCGGCAACTGCGGATTGAGCGCCAGATTGGCGCGCGCCTGCACCAACGCCGGCCCGGAGGAGTCGATGGAGAGCACCGAACTCGCACCGCCGGCCAGTGCCTGCAGCGAGAAACCGCCGGTGTAATAAGATCGGTTAAGCACTACAAGTCGTTATGAGTGTAATTACCGCTCCAAGATTAACACTTTTTAACCGTAATTACGAAAAATTCACTTGACGTTATCAGGGCAACGAACAACACTGAAGCCACGGCTTAGTTTAAGACGTTAAATATTTCATGACTTACCACCTGAAACTTGAAATTGACCCCCATGGCGAGCGCTGGGCTATGCTCCTTGATGACCATGGGATGCCGCTTTTCTACCCGACTCTGTTCAACACAACCAAATTGCGCGGCGCGAGAAAAAGCACTTCGACCCAAGAGCAGTTCCTTACTGCGATTAAGGTTCTTAGCGAGTATTGCGATCAAAGTCGGATTAACTTGGTGGAGCGCATTCAGCGGCAAGAATTCCTGACTACCGGGGAAATGGATGGCATCAGCGATGCCTGTCGCAAGAAAAAGTGTGGCGTAAAACTGAGCAAGGTCGTCAGCCTAAAACGGGGCTACAGCCCACCAGATGTCCAGGTGGCACCGGGCACTCACAACCTCTACCTGCAGCGCATTGCGACATACCTGAAGTGGCTGTGTGAAACGCTTCTTGGAAGCAAGGCCTATTCGGCAGACACTGCCCGTGCAGTCGCCGCACTTGACACTGGTATCCGTGCCCGAGGCACTACCGGGGCGTCAAAAGCTGGTGATGATGACGCGGCACGGGGTCTCACCAAGAATCAGTATTCGCGTCTAAGGGAAATAATCACCCCTGGATCACCTGAGAATCCGTGGGGCGACCCTAATCTCCAAATTAGAAATTTCCTGATCATCCGAATGCTAATCGTGACGGGAGATCGCCGAGGTGAACTGCTCAATGCTCGCGCAGAAGACATCGATTGGGACAATGGACGGCTTAGGATCGTTCGCCGAGCGGACTCTAGGCAAGACACCCGCAGGAGGCAGGCTAAGGTTAAAACGAGGCCACGCGAGATACCGCTGTCGGAGGAAACGCTTGAGGCAATTCGTCATTATTTAGTGCATGTGCGCAAGCACATTCCTAACGCAAGTAGGCATTCCTACCTTTTTGTGACGCACAAGAGCGGACCAACACAAGGACAGATGCTGTCCCTGCAAGCGGTCACTGACATCTTTGTCGCAATACGTCGTGTCGATGCGTCTCTAGAAATCAGCTCTCACGATCTGCGGCACTTCTGGCATCGGAACTTCAGTAACGGCGTTCGCAACCAGCCTGACATCAGTTACAAAGAGGCTGAAGCATGGCGGCGGGTTCTCGCTGGCTGGGCACCGCACAGCACCATGGGGCAGCGCTACAACCTAGCGGATATCCAGGAGCAAGCCTACAAGCTGCAACTCGATATGGCCGAAAAGCGCGATCAAGAGCTGAGGAAAATCAAAAACGAAAGGAAAGAGCGTGCTTGACAGCGCACCTGATCAACTCGGGGGTCACACATCGGCGGATGGCAATCGTTCGTCCACATATCAACCGGAGTGGCGCACATCAATGAAAGGTCACAAATTTGACCTGAATGGTGATGAATGGAAACTCTCATCGAAGATGACCATACGTCCCGTTACGCTGAGGAATATCCTGCGCCCATATCCCACTCTTCTGGAAGGGGCTATCCGCACACTTGCTTGGTACGCTGAAAACAAAAGCGGGATGACTGCAGAAATCATCCGACATATCCTAGGTGAAATGATCGAAAAATTTCCACCTAAACTCGATTTGATTGAGCCGCATGTCTTAGTCGGCTTCAGGCAATTCATTCTTGACCGAGATGGGAACGATAATGGCGGCATGGTAAAGATACGCCCATATCTTTGCAAATGGCATGCACTTGGATTTCCTGGCATTAGCGATTCCGCGCTACAGGCAATAAAGGGCTGGAAGCTAAAGTCAGCAGAAAAATATGCCCGCGTCAATCGACGCGATCCAAACGGAGGGCCACTGGAACCCGAGGAGCAGAACGCGCTTAGAATCGGAGCACTGCGCGCTTACGAGCGCGGCGAGATCAGCACTGCTTGGTACGCTCAGTATGTCCTATTGGACTACACTGGTCGGCGGCCGGAGCAGCTAATAAGGCTGAAGTGGAAGGACCTCGACGACACCCACATTGAAGACCCGCTATACGGCGACATCGCGCCGAAACGATTGTATTTGCTGCACATACCGCGCGCCAAAGGAAAGCGCAAATGGCGCGAACACTTTCGCGCCGTGCCCCTGGCGTACGACGACTGGAATCTGTTGTTGGCCCTGCGCGCGGAAACTTCCATTCGCTTCGAACGCATGCTGGCTGAAGCCGGCCTGACCCTTCAGCCGCGCGACCTCAAGACGTTGCTGGAGGAACTGCCAATGTTTCCTGGCTGGATCCGCTTGCAGAAATCACTAGAGGAATGCAAATTGCTGTTCGACAGGGGGCAGCATGGTGATGCGATAACACTTCTGCGACAAGACGCCTCGTCAGATACATGGGAACAGTTTAGTTCCACACTACAGAATTCTTTCAAAAGCACCGTCGAAGCGGCCGGCGTTAGGAACCGCGACGGAGCGCCGATCAAAATGTTCACGACGCGCCTCCGCTACACTCTAGAGTCCAATATGTATCGTGTGGGAATACCGCCTCCCGTACGAGCGTTTAACCTCGACCACGATTCCATTCACCCGCTGATCAACTACAGTAAGAATTCAGCAGATCGAGCGTCCCACTGGAGCAAGGCCACCCTGCCGCAGATGCAGCGGCTGGCTAGCTATTTCAAGGTCCAAGTAGTCGACAGTGAAGCTGATGCTATCGCTGGAAACGACCCAGAGCAATCCCGCCTGCTGGTCGCCAATGCTGACGCCGGGGCGACCTGCGCCATCAAGCGCGGCTGCGGAATGGGACAAATTCCGCGCTGTTGCTATAACGGCTGCAACCACTTCCAACCCTGGGTCGACGGCCCGCATACCGCCTTGCTGGAGGAATTGCTGGCCGAACGGGATGAGTTCATCACCGTCCTAGACCCTGTCAGGGAACGCGCCACCATCGAGGCTGCCGACATGCTCATCCTTTCCGTCGCTGCGGTGATACTCAGATGCGAGGAGCGGCGAAGGGAGCTTGCGGAGCACGTCGCGCAACGCCCGCATGGAAGAAAGCAAAAATGAAACAAATTCTTCCAAACATAACGACATCGGCCGACGTATTGGTTCTTACTGGTTCAGGACAGAGTATTGCTGAGAAGGCATTGCTCTCGTATATCGAAGAAGGAAAACTGCTATTCACTGGGTTGACCTTCGGATGCGCGTGGGAGCATTGGAGTTGGCCTAACGTTGGGGTATTCGGAACGCACAGAACGCTAAAGAAGGGGCGCCCCAAAGTTAACGGTCCCGACCAAATGCTGCATCCTCAGTTCATTGATTTCGCCAGGGCCTTCCTTAGCCATGCTCAGAGTAGTCGTCCAAGTCTAAGCAATCGCCAAAGAGAGCTGGCTGTGTTGCGGATTATCGAGATGGTTCTTGATGATGAGGGTGCCAACGGAAATCCAACCGAGATCACTCTCCATACCCTCAACCGCGTTGCAACGATAATTACCGAGGTATACACAGGCAACGATACCAAATATCAATACGGTCAATGTATTGCACGAATCGCGACAGAACTGCAATCCAAAGG